>PLZT01000016.1 GCA_003152255.1 Methylocystaceae bacterium
TTGATGAGAGCTTGGAGCCGGCGCCGATCGGCCGGCGAAACGGACATAAATCTTCCCGTGCGCGTCGCGCAGACTCGCACGCGCCGCGACAAACGGGAATCCCAGAAAGGACTCAACCGTCAGATTTAATCCACTAGCTGATGTTCGATTCTTCGATCACAAAATCAGCTGCGAGTGAACCTGCTACGTCGGCTTCGGGTCATCTTTGCCCGTGCCGGCGTTGGCCTCTGCGGGACAGCTTGTCCTTCGACTCCGGAAATTGGGCGACGCCCCGCCGATGACGCTGAGCACCAAAAGCTGAACTCCCATAGAGAATGGGTGAAGCGCCGCCAAGACTGGGTTATAAGCTGGCACGGTGGGACTTGTGCGCGGCAAGGCTAACTAAATTGATCTTGGGAGTTTTGAGATGGCGCGTCTTTCACTTTATCGTGCATTCGCGAAATTCAGCTTGTTTTCCCTTATCGTATGTTTCGGGCTTTCGATTTTGGGTTGCATTTCGCATAGTGGAGCGGCCTTTGCCAAGAACGATCTCTGGAGTGGATGTCGCGGCGCAGACCCCGACGGGCGGATCGCGAGTTGCTCGCAGCTTATCGCGCGCGGACATCGGGAAACCAAGGCCAATCAGATTACGGCCTATACCAATCGGGGCGTCGCCTATCGGGCCAAAGGCGATTTCGATCGCGCCCTCGCTGACCTCGGCAAAGCGCTGCGACTCGATCCGAAGTCGGCGCGCGCCCTTACGGAGCGCGCGTCGATCTTCCATTCAAAGGGCGAGTTCGACCGGGCCATCGCGGATTATGACGCCGCAGTCTCGGCGCAATCCAAATCCCCCGCGGCATTCTATGGCCGGCCCGAGGCGTATCGGGCGAAGAACGATTTTGATCGCGCCATCGCCGATTACGACGAGGCGATCCGGATCGATCCCAACTCTGCGAACGCCTTCCTCAGCCGGGCCAACGCCTATCGCGGCAAACACGATCTTGAGCGCGCCAAGCAAGACCTCGAAGCCGTGTTGAGACTCGCCCCGCAGCTCACTGCGGCGAAAGACATTCTCAATGAGGTAAATGGGCTCATCGCCCAGAGTGCTGCGCCTCCGACCGCAGCGGCTCCGACGGCCGCCTCTGCACCTGCACCTGCACCTGCAACTGCGCCTGCAGTAAGTCCAATGTTGTTGGTGCTTCTGGCGCTCGTCGCTTTGCTCGGATTATTTGCAATAATTTTTATGAACTTCCGCTCGAAGCCGTTCGACAAATCCCGACTTTCTGGGGCCGACCAACATGCCCGTCCCCGCGACGGTTATCTCGCCGAGGTCAGTCGACTACCGCCGAGCGACGCCTGCGCGAGGGCGGAATCCAGTCTCGAAGGACTGTCTCAAACGGAGGCCGCCGCGCGCCTTGCGAAATTTGGACCCAATCTCGTCGCCCGCGAAGCCAAGGCGACTATCCTTCAAGAGCTTTGGAGCCGCGCTCGGAATCCGTTGAACGCGCTGCTACTCTCCTTGGCGACCGTTTCCTATTTTTCGGGGGACGTCCGCGCCGCCGTCGTCATCGCCTCGATGGTGGTCCTTGCGATCGTAACCGCCTTCATCCAAGAACACCGATCGAACGAGGCGGCCGCCAAATTGCGCGCCATGGTTCACACGACGGCGAGCGTCAGGCGCACCCCAAACGATGCGAAAAACCCGTTTGTAGAAATTCCCATTGAGCAACTCGTGCCGGGAGATTTCGTTCGGCTTTCCGCAGGCGACATAATTCCGGCCGAACTCCGCCTGCTCGAAGCCAAGGATCTGTTCATCAACCAGTCGACACTGACCGGAGAAGCCATGCCGGCCGAGAAATACGCGCACGCGGGCGATCGCGACTGCGATGATCCCTTCGACCTGCCAAACATCTGTTTCATGGGCGCGAACGTCGTGTCGGGCTTCGGCACGGGCGTGATCCTGCGAACTGGCCCAAAAACGTTTTTTGGACAGCTTGCTCATCAGATCGCCGGGCGGCGCGTGCCGACCGCCTTCGACCAGGGCATCAACAAGTTCACTTGGCTGATGATCCGCTTCATTCTGGTGATGGTCCCAACCGTCTTCCTCATCAATGGGCTGACGAAACATGATTGGTTGGAAGCGCTGCTCTTCGCGGTAGCGGTGGCGGTCGGACTGACGCCTGAGATGCTGCCAATGATCGTGACAGTGAACCTCGCTAAAGGCGCGATAGCCATGTCACGCAAAAAGGTGATCGTGAAACGCCTCAACGCCATCCAGAACTTCGGAGCAATGGATGTTCTATGCACGGATAAGACAGGCACGCTGACCCAAGATCGAATTATTTTGAAGCGCTGTCTGGACATATATGGCGAAGACTCGGACCGAGTTCTGGAATACGCCTATCTCAACAGCCACTTCCAATCCGGACTCAAGAACCTGCTCGACATCGCAGTTCTCGAACACCACGAATTGGCGGCCGCGCTTCGCCCAGATCATCAATTCAAGAAACTTGACGAAATTCCCTTTGATTTCAATCGCAGGCGATTGTCGGTCCTCGTCCAACGCGATGATGGAAAGCATTTGCTTATCTGCAAGGGCGCAGTGGAGGAGGTGTTTTCAATCTCCACTCGTTACGAAGCAGGGACCGATTGCGGGCGCTTGGACACATCTCATTTGGACTCGGCCAAGCGCGAGACGGCGGAACTAAACGCCGACGGCTTCCGGGTGATCGCTGTCGCTTACAAGGAGATGCCGCCGGAGCAAACAGTCTATGCCGTCGCCGACGAGAGCGATCTGACGCTTCTCGGCTATATCGCTTTTCTCGATCCCCCGAAGGAGAGCGCGGCGCAGGCTATAGCAGATCTCGCCAAGGCCGGGGTTTCCGTCAAGATCCTTACCGGCGACAATGAGATCGTCACGCGCAAAATATGTAAGGACGTCGGCCTGACGGTCGATCGCATCGTGCTCGGATCGGAGATCGAGCATATGAGCGGCGACGCGCTGTCGGACCTTGCAACGACTACGATTGTGTTCGCGAAATTGTCGCCGCCGCAGAAAGCTAAAGTTATCGAGGCCCTGCATCGCAAAGGACATGTCGTCGGCTACCTCGGCGATGGGATCAACGACGGGCCGGCTTTGAAGGTCGCAGATGTTGGGATTTCGGTCGACACCGCCGTCGATATCGCCAAGGAATCCGCCGACATCATTCTGCTCGAAAAAAACCTGCTCGTTTTGGATGACGGAGTGATTGAGGGTCGAAGAGTTTTCGCGAATATCACAAAATACATCAAGATGGGCGCCAGCTCGAATTTCGGTAACATGTTCAGCGTGCTGGGAGCGAGCATATTCCTGCCCTTTCTGCCGATGGCGCCCATACAAGTTTTNNTCACCACGAAAGTGGGACATCAGCAACATATTCAAATTCATGATCTTTATCGGGCCAATCAGCTCCATCTTCGACTATGTCACCTATGGTATGATGTTGTTCGTCTTCAACGCCTGGACCAATCCGTCGCTGTTCCAAACTGGATGGTTCGTCGAATCTCTCCTGACGCAAACACTGATAATTCACATTATCAGGACAGCGAGGATTCCATTTCTGGAGAGCCGCGCGAGCCCCGCCCTCATCACCACGACCATCATCATTTGCGCGGTGGGGATCGCGCTGCCATACACTTGGGTGGGCTCCGTGCTCGGGTTCACGCCGCTGCCCACGCTTTACTGGCCATTGGTTACAGCCGTGCTGCTGACATACGCAATTCTCACGCATCTTGTGAAAGTCTGGTTCATACGCAGATGGGGGCTTTGAATCCTCCCATACCGTAGAGTCGTCGAATGACCGCTTTGGGTCAACCTACGTCGCGAGCGCTTCGTTCGAACGGGTCCGCACATCTCCAGATTGCAGCCGCGACGCACGCGTTCTCGCGCGGCGGTGATGCGCCAATAAGCAGCCTTTTCAGTGTGTCTTGAAATTCGTCCCCCGGGTGGATAGTCGATCTCCCCATATTTATCAGGCGAGCATGAGCCCTCGGTCAGTTCCAGCGTGCGCAGCGCTCCTATGCGTTCGGATGTTGCCACTTCACTTGCCGTTCATCATGAAAAGTGAGATAGCCTCCTAACGGTCCAAGACAAAATGACTACGCCATAAGTGGCCGGCTTCGCGCCGCCATCGGAGAGCAACTCGGTTAGGGTATGTGCGCGACGCCAACGGATTTCTGGTCGAACTATGCAGCGCCATCGGTGATTGATCGTGGCGCGGAATCTGCGTGCAGAACGGGATTCGGTCGCTCGGCTAAGGAACGTCGGCAAGGCTGCGCTCGCTGATTTCAAACGGCCCCGAAGCCCAATTATAAAGCGTCTTCCGGCGGCATTTGGGAATGAACACCACGTGGTATTTACAGTCCCACTTCGGGTGACTTAAGCTCTCATACTCCCCCATCGCGAAATTTCCTCTCGTGTGCTTGGCGGCTCACAGTGGAAATTTCGTCGGTGGACTGCCGGAAACGTCAAACTCCTACTGCCACCCCGGCAAAGCCGGGGGAACTCTCACTTCGTTTTAGCGTGGGCTGAGCGCTATCCGCAAGCCATTGATTTCAAATCAAACCTCCAAAAAATACGTAAAGTCAAGATGGGCAAGATGAGAATGCATCTTCATAAGAGTCGAGCGCTCTTCGTCCAGGCGGCTCGCTTCAAATCGTGCGATCCTGGTTTTGCAAAATCTCGGGACTGGGGATGCACGGCTCGACCAAGGTCGCGCCAGTCTTAGGCTCGACGGGATTGGCCATTACATCGAGCACGGCCGCCACCGCGGAAATGCCAATCTCCTTATACAGGTGGACCTGCAAATCACGCGCGCGACTGGAGGATTGCGGCTCGGCGAGTTTGGGGGCGATAAAATTTGACATGGCGACTCTCTAGTTACTGCAGGTAAGGGAAGACCGACGCACTTCCAGTCTGGCTTCTGGATAGTCGGAAAGGAACCGCCGCAGCGCGATCAGCAAATCCGCCGCGCGCCTCGACGCTCCGACATCCAGCGAAGAGCGAATATCGACGACGATCATTTTGCGCACAGCTTTCGGACCTCGCCACAGATTAAGAAGATAGCCGGAAAGCAGCACTCGATGCGTCTCAGATCGAGCCGCGCCCAGGACTATTTCGTTAGGAGCAAGCCCTGCAAAGCCGGAACATTGCGCCAAAGTGATCATCTCCTTCGATCCTTATTGCGCACGCACTGTGATGCCACGAAACATCTCACAGGCGACTGGTGCATATTTCCCAACGTGATGTGGCGTATATATCATGCTGTGACATAAATGCAAGGGTGTTTTTTCCCTCTGATGATAATTTCAAATGAGAGTCGAGTTCGAAATTCATGCGTCCCTCGCGATGCGTTCAACGAGAAGCATGGTTGAGGCGGCATAGAGGAATGCGTTATTAATCAGTTCATATGTAGCCCAAGATTTTTTTGCTTGCTTGCGCGATTGGCGTGTGATTCTTTTTTTCAATGACAAGGAATGACGCTCGGAAGCTTGATCACAGGACCCGTGAGGAAATGCGCATACGCGTTGTGAAGCGTGTGCGGGATGGCGAGAGTCCGGAGGTCATCGCGAAAGTTCTCGGCCTGGATTGCTCCACCGTTTAGGGCTGGCTTGCGCGGTATCGCCGTGGCGGCTGGGATGGACTGAAGGCCAGGCCCCTCGCCGGGGGGCCGCCAAAACTCTCGGGCAAGATGATGCAGTGGGTTTATTAGGCGGTGACGCGCAAGAATCCACTGCAACTCAATTTCGCCTTCGCGTTGTGGACGCGTGGCATGGTCGCCAAGCTGATCAAAGACAAGTTCGGGATGAAGCTGAGCGTGGCGTCGGTGGGGCCGCTTCTCGCTCAACTCGGGATCACCTGCCAGAAACCATTGCATCGCGCGCAGGAGCGTGATGA
>PLZT01000739.1 GCA_003152255.1 Methylocystaceae bacterium
ACTCCCAAAAATTTGCGACAGGCCCCAAATTGCGACGGCACCCTCAGGGAGCAACGAGAAAGCTCTCGGCCTACACACACGACGCGCTCGGCTCGATGCACGAGCGACGGTCGCGCGCTCACGGCGCGATCTTCTTCGAACAGGAACGACGATATGCTCGACGTCTATGTGTTCTCCTACAATCGCCCGCAGTTTCTCGACAACTGCCTGGCGTCGATCCAACGTCACTCTCCGGGCGCTAGAGTGCGCGTTTTCGACGATGACAGTCGCGATCCCGGCGTTGCGGAAGTTCTGGAGCGATGGCGGGAGCAGCATTCGGTCAGGCTTATCCCGCGGGGCGCGGCGACAGCCGGCCTGCACGGCGGCCTCTATAACAATATGCAGCGAGCATTCGAGACCGGGGTAAGCGAGGGGGTTGAACTTGCGCTCTATATCCAAGACGACATGCAATTGGTGAGAGACATCAGAGATTTCGACATTGACAACGCCAAGCGCTATTTTGCGACGACGCCGAACACCATCGAGCTTTATGTCAGTTACTTCAAGGAAATGTACCGCCATATCAACAAGGACGGCTTCGATTTCGACAATGAGAGCAAGGTTTACCTTAGCCGGGTGCCGAGAAAGACCGCGCCGGGCACGTTCTGCGACGTAGGCTTTTTCCATTTTGGTCGAATGAAGGAATTGGCTTTCTCCTTCGCGCAGGGCGAGGGAGAGAACGCGGAGAAAATGCTCGGCTCTTCGTTCGTCATGGCCTGTTACGCTTATCCTTTTATGATGAACCTGCCTTTTCCGAAGACGGAGTATTATCGCAGCAAACAGTTCCTGCTGCGCGCCGCCGAATGGTGGGTCTGCGCGGGATTTTATCCTTACGAACCGATGTCTCCTGCAAAGGTGGCGGGCCTTTTGGAACGCGACCTGGAGACGCTGCCGGAAGCCGAGGATTATCTCTCCGCGCAAGGTCTCGATAAGCCCGGACCATGGATTTTCGGCGGCGCCATTATCGGCATGATCGAAATTGGCGGCGTCCGAGGCTGGATCGCGGGGAAAGCGGGTCGGCTCATCAAGACGGGGAACGACTGCAAAGCCGCGTTCAAAATACTGGGGCGCGCCCTTTCGCGCGCACCCTAAGAAGGCTGACCGCGACTGTCAGGTTTTGCTTGGGAGGGATACAACCTTGACCATAAACGCAGTTCCACAACAATATTCGCCAAAAGGCAATCGCGCGCAGAAAGGCGACTTGTCGTGAACTCAGTTTCCATCGCTATGGCCGACCTACATGTAACGGCTTGCAATCATCGGCACCCGAGTTCGCAATCATCGGCATGTCCGGCTCACGATAATTGCAGCGGACGGAATGTGTCGGGCTCACGATCATTGCAACTGGGCTCATTTGCAATGGCTCAATTGCCACTTTCCGAATGGTGGCCGTTGGTATCTGGGCGCGGCACCGTCGAAGAAAAGCGTGCTGCGGATCAAGACCAAAGTCAGCGAACTGCTAATGCCGGGGGGACAAAGGCGCTTGGCCTGAAGTACAAACTCGACTGAACCGTTTATTGATCGGTTGGTCCGCCTACTTCTCGCATGGCGCTCTTGCATCGGCATACCAAGCCGTTGACGATCATGTCTATGATCGGGTGCGCAGCTTCCTGTGTAAACGACATAAAGCGCCAGGACGCGGCACGAAACGGTTTTCTCGTGAGCATGTCTATGAGGAGCTGGAAGTGCTGCGGCTTCGTCGCGGGCGCAGAATGTCGCCGCCGTGTGCTCTGCAATGAAATCAGTCGGAAAGCCGGATGCGGAATGTGGTGGCGGTAGTTATGTGGCGTTGGGCACAGAAGGCGCCGTCCCAGGGCCGTGAACTGATTTTCGAACGCCACATAACAAGGCGGCTATAGCGCGCGAAGAAATTCCATCAGCGCTGGCCGGTCTCGCCAGTGCTTTCCGACCTCAGCGATCCCCTCATTTTTTACACGATCGCGAAGGTTTGATTGAACGCTTCGTGTTGATTTAGATAATCGTGAAATCGCGCAACGAGAGGCCGCAGCCGGGCGTCCGGCATGTTTGGGATCAGCTCATAAAGCATGCAGCCCTGCCGGAACAACGAATGGGTTCGGTGTTTGGCGGTATTGACCTTGAGATGGCGATCCATGCCGAGGCTTTCGCCGGCGGCGCCGAGCAGCGTCAAAAGCACGATGGCGAAGGCGTTCAAAAGAAGAAGCCTGTCGCGCCGTTGCGGATCGGCGATGCGTAGAACGCTCAGGCCCATGCCGAAACGAAGGTCCTTGGTGTCGCGAAATCCCGGCTCGATATCCCATTCACGATACCGCTCATAAATTGACGGAACGCAGCGAATCGCCGAGAATCGGGTTTGAAGCGCTATCCGCTTTGGCCCGTTGGCTTGGATCCCGCGATGAGCGATCGCCTGCTGCTTCGGACTTCAAATGGTTAATAAAGCCTGAAAATCAGTTGGTTCCAGGGCGCTTTGCAGCCATCGCCAACGTTTGCGACAAGCCCAATTTTATCATTAACTCCATCACGCGGATCGCGAAAGTGCTCACTATTCCAGTTCCGCGGAGCTCTTGCGCCGGTTCGTGCGACCAGGCGCGGCGGCGCTTGACTACGGATGCGGTCTGGGGCTTTTTCGAAGGCGCTCAAAACTGAGGGCTTTATGGCCACTGGCGAGGAAGAGGAATATGACGAGGATCCCACGGACCACGCGGCCAAGAGCGCCTCCTGCGAGACCTTCTCGAGACGCCGATTCTTCACGACGCAAAAAAAAAGCTACGTGCAACGCGATCCATCTCGGCGACGGGCTAGAGCATCTCCCGGAGCCGGTTGCTGCGCTACGAGTGTCGATTTCCTACACAAAACCGGGCGGACTGTAGTTCGCGGAATCTTCGTTGGCGAAAAATCCAAGCCCGGTGTGGGCGGCGCTATTCTTCAGGGTGATCGGATGAAACGGCAAGTAAGGCGGGGTTTCCTGGGCTCCGCTTCCCCGACGCCTCTCCTGCGTATCGAGAGGGGCCGGCAATCGGCGTGTTTCACCTGGGTCGAGTCTTCGCCCGAACGCGTTCACTGGGAGGTGCTGACCGGATCCCCACATGCGGGCGGCGGCGTCTTCAAGCGGCTGGCTACAAACGCAGCAGCGCTCGTCGGATGCAAGAGGATCTTGGGCGCAAATTTCGGCAATTGGTTTCGCGGCATGCCTAGCGTCCGCTTCTATAGGGATGCGAGGCCATGACCCGTTCCGCCCGCGTTGCCGTTCTTTACATTACCTATGACGGCCTCTTGGAGCCCCTCGGCCAGAGCCAGGTCCTGGGCTACATGGAGCGGCTGGCGCGCGAATGGCCCGTCTACATCCTCTCTTACGAAAAGCGAAGAGATCGCGAGGACCAAGTCCGCATGGCAGCGATGCGGGAGCGTCTCGTTAAGGCCGGAATTACCTGGACGCCGCTCGCCTATCACGAGTCGCCATCGGTGCCTGCCACGGCCTATGACATCGCCCTTGGAACGTTCGTCGCGGTGCGGCTCGCGCTGCGCCACAAGGTAGGGATCTTGCATGCCCGCAGCTATGTCCCTGCTCTTATCGCGCTTGGCGTGAAGCGCTTGACGGGTGTGAAATTTCTTTTCGACATGCGGGGCTTTTGGGCTGACGAGCGGGTGGATGGTGGCCTATGGCCCCAGAATGGGCGTTTATTCCGAGCGGCAAAGAGTTTCGAGCGTCGATTTTTGCTCGCGGCGGATCATGTGGTTTCCTTAACCCACGCAGCTGTCCGCGAAATGCAGAACTTCCCTTATTTGCGCGGGCGGATGCCTCCAACGACCGTCATCCCAACCTGCGCGGACCTGTTGCGCTTTAAACCCACGAATCGGACGCCTTCCAGCCATGGATTTGTGATGGGCTACGTCGGAACGGTTGGTACGTGGCGCTTATTTAACGAGGTGGCTGCAAGCTTTTCTCATTTGTTGAGAATACGGCCCGATGCGCGGTTCTTGATCTTGAATCGGGGTGAACATGCTTATATCCGTGAGAGGCTCGCCGCCAATGACGTGCCGCCTTCAAGTGTAACCCTAATCGCCGCTACGCACGACGAAGTACCCGGTTACATGGCCCGCATGGACGCGGGTATTTTCTTCATCAAGCCGACGTTTTCCGCACATGCGTCGGCCCCGACCAAGCTTGCCGAGTTTCTGGGCTGCGGCGTTCCCTGCTTGGGCAACACGGGTGTCGGTGACATGGCCGAGGTATTGGAGGGCGAACGGATTGGCGTCGCGTTGAAGAGCTTTGATGAGGCGTCGTTATTAGAGGGGCTGCAACAGCTTTTGCGCTTGGCCGCCGATCCTGACACCGGTGCACGCTGCGTGGCTGCCGCACGCCGGCACTTTTCGCTCGACGAGGGCGTGGCAAAATATCGGACTATCTATGAGGGTCTCAGTGAATAGTTATACGTCGTTCATGTGGGGGAAATCCGGTAATCGCGGTCGGTTCCAGATCCGCCGATAATTACGTGGCGATTCGCATAATCCGAGGTTCAACCATGACCAGCTTTGGGGGATGGGATGTTTCGCTGAACATGACGCTCATTTCCACCGTCCCCTTACGCGCGAATTGCCCCGATGGCCTTGACGATTAACCGTGAAAAAGCAGGTCACTTTATCTTGCCCGCGCTAACAACAGCCGCCCCCCCCCGAGACGATCAGCCTCGGCCTACAGAAAGTGATTTTTAATGGCGATAAAAGCACTTGGCTTGGCCTTGTATGGATCTCAGGCCGCAAGCACGCGTTACAGGTTGACGCAATACGTCCCTTTGCTTCACAACGAAGGTATTGATCTTCAAGTAGAGGCTCTGTTGGGGAATGATTATATCAAGAGAACTTTTGCAGGGCAAAAATACCCACTTTGGCATATATTACGTGACTATTTGGGGCGCGTAGAGTTGTTGCTAAGACAACACAGCTACGATGTGGCCATCGTACATTACGAGCTGTTTCCTTTGTTGCCGGGAATTATAGAATCTCGTCTGCTGCGCATTCCGTATATCTACGATTTTGACGACGCGCTTTTTCTTAAATACCGGTCGGATCGGTTCAAGCGTGTTTCGTTCTTCCTGCAAGACAAGTTCGATTTAGTCCTTTCAAGAGCTGCGGCAGTCACAGCGGGCAACCACTATCTTGCCGACTATGCGAAGCGGTGGAATCCAGCGACGCAGCTGTTGCCCACAGTCGTGGATACGGATCGCTACATCCATTCGCCAAACAAGCGTGAAGACGTTTTCACCGTCGGGTGGATCGGCTCGCCATCGACATCTGTTTATCTTTCTGAACTGAGGCAGCCTCTGGCGCAATTAGGCCAGGAGGGGCCGGTCCGCTTTGTGGTGGTCGGTGGACATTCCGCCGCCATCGAGCAGGTGGAGGTCGTGAACATGCCATGGAGCGAGGAGACGGAAGTGAGCGTCATCAACACCTTTGATGTTGGAGTAATGCCGCTGTTTGATGATCAATGGGCCAGAGGCAAATGCGCGTTCAAGCTGATTCAGTATATGGCGTGTGGCGTGCCAGTGGTTGCATCGCCTGTGGGCGCAAATGTGCACGTGGTGGATGGCGCCTGTGGTCTGCTGCCAGGCGGCCCGCAAGCTTGGCTCGATGCCCTCCGCCGATTGAGAGACGATAGGGCATTACGGCAAAGCATGGGAACTGCTGGGCGCAGGAGGGTTGAGCAGCTTTATTCGTTGCGCAACACCCTGCCGATTATGGTAGACACTATCAAAGCATCGGCGGCGAAACGGCGGGACGGTTGAAATGATCTTATCGAGCCAATGAGCAATATGGATCCTTCGATGGTCTCCAGGTTTGGTGGTGAATGATGGATCGCTCGCGTGGGGCGGCTTCGTATCCCAAACTACTGAGGCGGCTCGCCCTGGCGCCGAAGGCGAGCGATGGCGCGCCGTCTGGCCATCTGCTGGACTGACCCATGACCTATGTTCTGATTTACGCCGGCCTTTTGCTATGCGGGTTCGTTTCGATAGGGAATAGCTCGCGTCGCAACGCGCTTTACTATGTCTGCCTCTTCGGGCTCTTTTTCTTTGTCGGCTTCCGATACCGGGTAGGCTGCGATTGGCTCGGATATTTGAGCATTTTTGAGGCGGCGGGAAATTCCTTAACCGCGGAAGCGAAAAGTGAGCCCGCTTTTTGGGCTGTCAACAGGCTCCTACACTACTTCGAGCTCGAATATCCCTATATCAACGTCATTACGTCCGCGTGCTTTTTCGTCGGTTTACATGCGCTGGCGAAACGGCAGCCTGATCGTCTTGGTGTCCTGATCTTAGCCTTTCCGATCTTGATCCTCAATCTTGCGATGTCCGCAGACCGCCAAGCGATTGGTCTGGGGTTTCTTTGTTTCGCATACAACGCCTTCGTTGACACTCGGCTCGTGCGTTATGTCCTATTTGTGACGATCGCGGCCACGTTCCACTATAGCGCCATACTCTTTTTGGTGCTGGCGCCCTTGGTCCGAGGGAATTTTTCACGCCAGCGGATCGCTTTAGGGGGGCTCCTGGCGTTGCCTGGGCTCTATTATCTTCTGGCCAGCGAGACCTTCGGCGTCTACACGTCGCGTTACGTTGGGACCGGACCTGAGGCCGCCGGAGCGGTATTTCGTACCGGTTTTCTCGCGTTGAGCGGCGCAGCGTTTCTGTGGCTTCTCGATCAGAAGTGGAAAGCGCGGTCCATTCGGGATTACAAGTTCGTTAAAATATTTTCCTATGCGATGGTGGCGTCCTTCGCCGTTTCCCTGTACTCGTCAGTTATCGGAGATCGCATCGCCTATTATCTGTTGCCAGCTCAGCTCATGATTTTCGCCCGTTTGCCGCTCCTGTTCCGAGGGGGCGGCTCGACCATTGTCGTTTTTGCGCCGTATGCGGCAGATGCGGTGCTGCTGCTCGCATGGATTACGCTGTCGCCGCTTTTCCAGAAGTGCTATGAGCCCTATCAAATATGGTGGTAGAGCATTCCTCTTCGCCACCACCAAGATAGAGTATCATGACCGCTAGGTCATGGGGCTTCCCCTTTCGCTTTTGGAGCTGAAAAATGTCTTGAACTGCCCCGCAGGATGGCCGCTACGCAGGGCACG
>PLZT01000637.1:0-175 GCA_003152255.1 Methylocystaceae bacterium
TGGATCGAATCAGCGGATTAGCCGTTCATTTGACTGGCGCGCGACGCTATTCGTCAATTGCGCCGGATCGATGATTTTCGCGCGCCGCCCGCTACTCCACGATGAACTGGCGCATCATGCCCATGTCCTCATGCTCCAGGTTGTGGCAATGATACATGAACGCGCCCTTGAAATC
>PLZT01000637.1:206-3277 GCA_003152255.1 Methylocystaceae bacterium
CCGCCCATCATGCCCATTCCGCCGCCCATGCCGCCCATCATGCCCATGCCGCGGCCCATGCTCATGCCCATCCCTTGGCCCATGCCGCCGCGGTCGTGAAAAATCTCCACGAGTTGCAGCGTGTCGACGGGGATTCGCTCGCGCGGCAGCGCATCGTTGTCGGCGTAGGGGCGGCCATTCAGCAGCATCGCCATCGGCGCCTCCGAGATCGCGATCGGCACGGGGTCGCCGGGATTGGCGACATCCTCCGGCCGCAAGCGGTCGATGCGCGCGAGTCGCGGCGGCAAGGCCGGACTCTCGCCCGCCGCGCGCGCGACGCGGACCGTGAAGAGCGGATAATCGCCGCCGACCGGCAGCGCCGTTTCCGCCATCATGCCGCCCATCATGCCCCGCGCCATCTTCGGCAATACGCCGGAAAACGGCGCGCTGCGCATGACGATCCGCGAACCGACGCTTCGCCCGCTGAAATCGGCCCACACATCCAGCCGCTCGCCGGGCGCGAGCATGACGTAGGGCTTCGCTTCCGGCTTCTCCAGCAGGCCGCCATCGACGCCGATGACCGTGATCGGCGAGGCGTCGTCCCAGGCGAGCTTGTAGATGCGGGAGTTCGAGCCGTTCAGGATGCGCAGCCGATAGGCGCGGCTCGCCACGTCGATTGCAAAATCCGGCCTTCCGTTCACGAGAGTCCGGTCGCCCTGAAAGCCGACCATTTGGGCGTGCATGCCGCCGCCGTAAACGAGCTGGTTGTCGTCGTTGAAGGCGCGATCCTGCAACACGATGGGGATTTCGAATTCGCCCGAGGGCAGTTCGAGCGCCTTCTCCTCGTCGTCGCCGACGATGATCGCGCCGGCCATGCCGCGATAGACCTGCGTCGCCGTCGCTTCATGCGTATGCGGATGGTAGAAATACAGCCCGGCGCGATTGCGCATCTCGAATTCATAGACAAAGGTCTCGCCGGGGTCGATCGCATACATCGGATGGCCGTCCATCAGCATCGGCACATGCAGGCCGTGCCAATGGGAGATGGTCGGCTCGGGCAGCCCGTTGCGCAGACGGATGCGTATCTTCTGGCCCTTCCGGAAACGCATGAGCGGGCCGAGATAGGAATCGGGCAGCGTCGTCAGCGTATTCTCGGGGCCTTTCAGCAAATTCGCGGCGTAGCGCCAGACGCCGGTCGCGCGGCCTTCGAGAATCGAGGCTTCGCCCGGCTGGCAGGTCAGCTCCATGTCCACGTCGGGATTGAAATTCGGCGACGCCCAGTTGGGCGCGACCTTCTTCATCCCGCCCGCGCCGCCGTGCATGGCGAGCGCCGCGAAGGACGACGTCGCGCAGACGCCCGCCGCCAAACCGATCCGGCCCAGAAGCGAGCGGCGGGTTAAATCCATTGCATGCCGCATGACGACCCCAAGCTTTGGCGCGACGAAACATATTCGCCGACCATGATGTAATCACGGATCGCGCTCGGCGGAATGCGGCGGATTGAGCCAGGGCGCGCGACTATTGCCTATTCGGACCCCGGCGACAACTAAAGGGCATATCATCGCCATCGAACCCGAAACGCTGGGCCGGGCGCGATCACATGGATACGAAACATCTCTCGACCCGTTGTTGCATCGTTGGCGGCGGTCCGGCCGGCGTGATGCTCGGCTTCCTGCTCGCGCGCGCCGGCGTCGATGTCATCGTGCTGGAAAAACATGCGGATTTCCTGCGCGATTTTCGCGACGACACGATCCATCCTTCGACGCTTGAGCTGATGCATGAGCTGGGTTTGCTGGATGAGTTCCTGAAACTCCCACACCGCGAAGTGCGGCGCCTTGCCGTTCAGATCGGCGCGACCAGTTTGACGATCGCGGATTTCACTCATCTTCCGACCGTCTGCAAATTCATCGCCCTCATGCCGCAATGGGATTTTCTCGAATTTCTGGCCGCGCACGGCCGCCGTTTTCCGGGTTTTCATATAATGATGGAAACGAGCGCGACCGATGTCATCCTGGACGGCGACCGGGTGGCCGGGGTCCGCGCTTTGAGCGAAACCGGCGCTATCGAAATCCGCGCCGATCTGGTCGTTGGCGCCGACGGGCGGCGCTCGACGGTGCGGTCAAGCGCCGGGTTCAAGGCGGACAATCTCGGCGCCCCGATGGACGTGTTGTGGATGCGCCTGTCGCGTCGGCCCGGCGACCGTTCCGACGTCTTCGGGCACGTGCAGGGGAACCGCATGTTCATCATGCTGGACCGAGGCGATTATTGGCAGTGCGCCTTCGTTATCCCCAAAGGTTCGGCCGACGAACTCATGAAAACAGACATCGGCGCGTTCCGCGGCGCAATTCTGGAAATGTCGCCGTGGCTGGGGGAGCGCGTGAACGAGCTGAAAGCCTGGAACGACGTCAAGCTGCTCACGGTGGCGGTGGACCGGCTGCCGCGTTGGCATCGGCCGGGCCTGCTCTGCATCGGCGACGCCGCCCACGCCATGTCGCCGATCGGCGGAGTGGGCATTAATCTCGCCGTGCAGGACGCGGTCGCGGCCGCCAATATTCTGGCTGAACCGTTGCGCGGCGGCGCCTTGACGGACGATCATCTCGCCCGCGTGCAGGCCCGCCGCGAATGGCCGACCCGCGTGACCCAATCCATTCAACTCGCCATCCAAAACCGCGTGGTCCGCCTCGTGTTCGCCGCGACCGCGCCGTCCAAGCCGCCTTTCATCCTGAAGCTGCTCGACTGGCTGCCGGCGCTTCGCGGCATCCCCGCGCGCTTGGTCGGGATCGGAGCGCGGCCGGAGCACGTCCGCATCGGCGAGGCGGCGCCCACTTCCGATTGACGCGACTTCGCGCGGCGGTCGGAATACCTGCTATTCGAGCGCGACGCGGCGTTCGTTTTCGCCGCGCTTTGGGGTATATAGTGCCGCTCCCGCCCTGGGTTCGACGGATGGAACGACGCAAAATGCCCTCACGCCGCGCCAAGCGCCTTATTCTCGCTTTAGCAATCGCGCCGCTGCTCGCCGGCGCGCTTGCCGGCTGCGGCCGCAAGGGGCCGCTCGAACTGCCGCCGGACGTGCAGGCCGCCCGACAGGAAAA
>PLZT01000458.1:0-907 GCA_003152255.1 Methylocystaceae bacterium
CGCGCTGTTCCTGCCGCTCGCCGCGCTGTTTGATCCGATCGTGCGAGAGGTCGGCTTCAACGCGGCGGCGTCCGGATTATTCGCGGCGCTCGACGACGCAGGCGATCCTACGGCCGGCTTCGCGGCGCTTGGCTTTGTTTTCCGGTCGATATTGATCGCGGTATGCGCCCTGCCATTGGCCGTCGCGGCGCTCATCGGCGAGATCGCCGGCGCGCGCAAATGGGTTTGGTATGTCGGCGTCAGCGGCTTTCTGGCCGCCGCCTCGCCGTGGATCGCCCGCGCGACGCGAGGTCTCGCGCAGGCGCATCGGGCCAGCCCGCTGGAGCTTCGCATCGCGACGCTATTTTTCCTCACCGGCGCGATGACGGGGTGGGTTTATTGGCTGATCGCGAGGCNNCGATCGAGCGCGCCGCCGATTGCAGCGCGGCGCGCGCGGCGAGTTCGCCGGCCGACATGCGCTTCGGGTTCGTGCGCGTGAACAATCCGCCGACCATGCCGCCGATCTTGCCGAGGATGCCGCCGTCCGGCGAGGCCTCCTTGGGCGCCGCTTCCGGAGCCGGGGCGCCCCCGGGTGTCGTCGTCGCTGGCGGCGGCGTCACGGGCTTCGCGCCGACGCTCTCCATGCGCGCGCCGGCGCGCTTTTGCAGCACTTCATAGGCCGATTCGCGGTCCATCGGCGTGTCGTACTCGCCATAGCGCGGGCTGTTCTCGATCGCCGCCTGGCGTTCCTCCGGCGTGATCGTCCCGACCCGCGCGTTCGGCGGCGCGATCAGCGCGCGGTCGACCATTTCGGGCGTCCCCTTGGCGTCGAGCAGCGACACCAGCGCTTCGCCGACCCCAAGCTGCATGATCGCCTCGGCCGTGTCGAAATCCTTGTTCTGACGAAAGGTCTCCGCCGCCGCCCGCA
>PLZT01000458.1:957-7005 GCA_003152255.1 Methylocystaceae bacterium
GCCTCGTCGAAGAAGAACACGAGCTTGGGCGTATCGAGATCGCCGACCTCGGGCAGATGCGCGAATAATTCGGTCAACATCCACAGCAGGAAAGTCGCGTAAAGGCGCGGCGCGCGCATGAGCTTGTCGGCGGCGAGAATATTGATGTAGCCGCAGCCATCCTTGTCCTTCGCGATGAAGTCTTGCAAGTCGAGCGCCGGCTCGCCGAAAGACTTGTCGCCGCCCTGGTTCTCCAACGCAAGGAGCTGGCGCTGCACTACGCCGATCGTCGCGGGCGCGACATTGCCGAATTTGGTTTGCACGTCGCTGGCGTTTTCGGCGACGAATCCGAGCGCCGCGCGCAAATCCTTTAGGTCCAACAGCAGCATTCCCTGTTCGTCGGCGATGCGGAAAACGATGTTGAGCACGCCCTCCTGCGTGTCGTTGAGATCGAGCAGGCGGGCGAGCGGCAGCGGCCCCATTTCGGCTATTGTCGCGCGGACCGGTTGGCCCTGCTCGCCGAAAAAATCCCAAAACACCACCGGGAACTGTTCCGGCGCATAGGTCAGCCCGAGATCCTTCGCGCGGGCGACGAAAGCGGGCTGGCCGTCGCCTGGCTGCGACAGACCGGCGAGATCGCCCTTCGCGTCGGCGATGAACACCGCCGTTCCGGCGTTAGAAAAACCTTCGGCGAGGCGTTGCACTGAGATGGTCTTGCCGCTGCCGGTGGCGCCGGAGATCAATCCGTGGTGATTGCCCATCGGCAGCAACAGATAAAGATAGACCCGATCCTGCACGGTTTTTCCGCTCGCGACGACTGGTTCCTTGGCCATCGCATCCGCGAAGCCATGACCGAAAAGCACGGCGTTATCATTTCTCCGCTCGGCGGCGCCGACGTGACCCTTGAAGCCGACGAAGCTCACATTGGCCGCGACGCGTCCAAGAAGCTTGCTGGTCCTGGCCCGCAAATGCCTGTGTTCTCTCTGGTCGAACGCGGCGGCAAAGTTCGCTCTTTTCACGTCGCCAACGTCACCGCGAAAAACCTGCATCCCATGATCGCGCGCCACGCATCGCCAGCTAGCAACCTGATGACCGACGAATCCAACATCTACGTTGGCATTGGCTGGAATTTCGCGTCGCATGAAAACGTTTGCCAGAGCGCCAAGGAATACGTTCGCGGCGAGGCTCACACCAACACCATTGAGGGGTATTTCTCTATCCTGAAACGCGGCATTTATGGTGTTTACCAGCATGTTTCCGAGGCGCACCTGAAGCGGTATCTTGCGGAGTTCGATTTCCGCTACAACAATCGCGTCAAGCTCGGCGTTGACGACGTTGCCAGCGCCGACAAAGCGCTAGACGATGTCGTTGGCAAGCGGCTCCTGTCAACGATGGGCGCCTGCCGGGAGACCATCACGCGTGAAATGGCGCGAATGGAGGTTGGCGGTCCGCTGTATTATTCCGCGTCGACCGTTCTCGCGGCGATCGATGGATTCGCGCTGGTGCTGACGGGCCGGCGCGACTTTTTCCACCTGCACGGACATAGAGGCCAGCGATACGATGACGCCATTCCCGGAACTTGCACGGAGCCCGTCATGATCCGAAGCGGGAACCTCTTCGCGAACGTGGCGACCAACCTTTCCGAGGAGGAGATCATGATCCTCGCCGAGCTTCCCGGTGCGCGGATCGAACGGATCGTCTCGACCGGAAAGGCGAGCCCGCCAGGATTTTGGTACGATCAAGACCGACCCGAATGGGTCGTTCTACTCGCCGGCTCGGCGGGCCTGCTGATCGAAGGCGAGGACGCGCCGCGTGTCCTGCGCCCCGGCGGCTATGTTGAGATCCCGCAGCACGTGCGACACCGGGTCGAATGGACGGACGCCGACCCGCCGACTGTGTGGCTGGCTATTCATTCGGGTCGGTTCAACGATTGAAGAACCAGAGGGCGAGACTCAGGAGGACGCTGACGATCAGCGAAGTCGCGATGGGGAAATAGAGGCGGAAATTCCCGCGCTCGATGACGATGTCGCCAGGAAGCCGGCCGAGTCCGAACCGTTCGCCGATCAGCCACGCGAGCCCGACAAGGATAAGGACGACCCCCGCGCCGATCAGAAGCTTCGGCATTTCTCGACCTCCTGCGCATGTGGCGCGGCCCTCCTGACTATCACGGCATCTTCGACCTCAATTCGATCGTCTCCCCGTCGACGACGAGCCTGCCGAAGCCCTGGTGATGGATCGTCTTCGAATCTTTCCGCGCCGGATCGATCCACGCCTTCAGCCCCTCCAGCACGAAGAGATTATACCGGTTGACGAGACGGGTATCGACCACCTTGCATTCGATGTTGGCGAAGCATTCGGCGATAAGCGGCGCCGTCACGCGCTCCGCCTTCGTCGGCGTCAGGTGGAAGGCTTCGAACTTGTCGACCTCGCGACCCGAGCAATTGCCGACCACGACGACCTTGTCCGTCAGTTCAACCGCCGGTATCGCGATCACGCACTCCTTCGTCGCCCGCAGCGCCGCGAAGCTGTGGTCGCGATCGCTGACGATGCAGGCGATCAGCGGCGGCTCGAATTCCACCATCATATGCCATGACATCGTCATTACATTGGCGCGGCCCTTGTGCGCCGTTGTCGGGAGCCATCTTGGCTTGAGAATATCGAACTTCGTTCCAAAAAAGCCATCAAACGTGAGAATATCGGCCAATAATATTCTCACGTTTGATGGCTTTGCCTCGTTGCTTGAGCTTCGAGCCGAGCCGTCTCACAAAGGCGCTCGAACGCTCTTCGCCCCCGTAGGATCGTCTCATCTCGAACAGCGTTGAGGGTGGCGGAATTGGTGATCGTTCGCGAGACGCCAGCCAAGAGTGCAGGGCGGAAAGCAATCGGCAGCGACGCAACGGCGGCATGATTGATTCTGCGCTTGATGGGCCGCGCGAGATCGTCGAATTCGGGAAAGATCGTGCCGAGCGCCCAACCGACCGCAGGGTCGCGACCGTTCGCGCCGCAGGGCCGCCAAGTCTGCACGAGCAGCGCGCGCATAAGCGTGATCGGCGAATATTCGAAAACGCCGTCGCAGCGAAGGAAACGCTCGATGAGCGTCTCTCCGGCGATGGCTTCCGGCCATAGGCGGCCGAAGGGGCTAGTGTCACGCAATGTTTCGCCGTTGTCGGGACGCTCGTTCGTGTCCGAAAAGGGCGCGCCGCAATCGGGGCAGGTCACGCGCCAAGCCTTTCGCCAATGCTTCGGAACCGCGCCGGACGCGTCCTCCCGCGCGTATCGATCCGCGCACGGCCGGCAAATTTGCGGGGTCCTGTTGCGGCAGATTAATTCAGCAGATCCCGTCGGCGTATCGATGACCGTCATTGCGATGAGCGCGATCGGATCACATCGGAGTTTTTCAGAAAGATGTGCGACCTGCCGCAGTCCCAGCCGATGGTCGAGGACAGAGAGGTTGCGCGTGCCGAGCATCAACCATTTGGCGAAGAACGGCCCTGTGACGCCGTAATAGGCCGCGTGCCGGTCCAGCCAAGACGATAACAGTTCGTCCGCGACCGGTCTCAGCACCACTGGCAGAGGCCTAAAAGCATCATCGGCGTCGTTGGTCATTGAAAAGTCGCCTCGTCTTCCCCGACGGGCTTGTATCGCTCCAACGCTTCGTCCGTAATCCGTTCTACGCCAGTTTCGATTGCCTCGATTGCGACATCATTGAGCATCCGAAAGATGCGTGCGCTGACTCCGTCGCTGGTTTGCAAAATGCGCCGCAAGCCTTTCACGGTCAGAACGCTCGGTTCTTTCAATGGCAGGTTACGTATGATGGCCAGGACGAGTTGCTCGAACTCTTTGGCCGCCATCCATCGTGGCAAAGAGACGGAGTCGAAGCGGCGCGCCAATTGCACGTCGCCATTGATCGCTTGCCGCGCTTCCATGATCCCGAAACAAACCAAAGACAGTTTCAGTTCGTTGCTCAAATAGCGCAGCGTGTTGAAGACGACACGCTGTTCTCGCCATGACGCGGCGAGAACGTTGTGGATCTCGTCCAAAACCAGCACTTGGACGCCGAGGTCGCGCAGAAGGCGGACTGTGGTCCTCTCGAGCTCGACGATTGTGGCGCGGGGGCTCTGCGGCGCGCCTAGAACCGCGAGGATTTGCGCAAAGAGCCGGCGCTCGTTCGGTCGCCCCGCCAGTTCGACCACCAGCAATTTTGCCTTCGGTCCGCGTGGTTTTTCGCGAGCGCTCAGCGCATAGTCGTCCTTGAATTTCTCTACCAACATGGACTTGCCCATGCCGCTGTCGCCATAAACGGCAAGAGAAGGCATCCGCGTTGTCCGCGGATGTTTGAGCAGAGCGTTGAGATGTCCGAGTATCTCGATGGCCTTGGGATAGGCGATCCAGCGCTTCGAGCGGATGAAATAGATGCGCTCGTCAATGCTCTCGGCCAAAGCGTCGCCAGCGTCATCCGTCAGATGGTCGGGTTTTTCGATCACGCTGCCGCTCCACCAGTTCCAACACAGTTGGTATGCGCGAGTCGATGCCGGTCATCGAGCCAAAATCCTCCTCGTCCCCAATGTTTTTTGTGGTGGGCGCTCGCCGTGCGGCGGCGGTCTTGGTGATGGCCTGGTCGATCAGTTGGCGTTGCGCCAACGCGGTCTTGGTGATCTGCGCGTCATTCCGCTCCCTGCGGCCCGTTCCGCCGAGCGCTTTCTTTGCTTGATTCCACTCACGCAGGCTGATGGCGGGGAAGCCGAGAGGCCGTGCGCGGGCCTCTAAGAAACGGCCGTCGGAATGTTGAACGAATATTCGGGAGACGTCCCTTGGATCGAATTTGATGAGAAGCTCGCCTTTCGCGCGCCCGACTTGGCCGGAAAGCGCGTTGGACCAATAGGGGATGTCATGGAGCCAGATCCCATCCGGCCGGAGTGTTCGATGAGCGTCGGGTAGGAAGGAGACCCAAAACGCCATGCGGTCCTTGGGCATGCGCAAGGCCAGCGAAGCTTCATGTTCGCGCCATACAGCGATGGGCGGGCGGAGCAGGGCGCTGTGGATTTCCTCGTTGTAGCGTCCGGCGATCTCCCATCCTAATGCGCACTCGAACTCTCGGAACGTCATCGACGCGAAGCGCTCGGATTTGTTGCCTTGGCGGGCTGTTGGATTGGCAAAGGTCGATCCTGGATAAAAATGCACCCGCCGCATCAGCGTTCCAAGGTACCGCTCAATGTGCCCGCCATAATGGGGAGCCCCTATGGGCCGAAAGATCAGCTTAATGCCCTCTTCGCGGCACGCCCATGCAAAAGCGTGGCTGCGAAAATCAGCGCCGTTGTCCGCATGCACGGCCTCCGGCAATCCGACAGCCGGCCACGACGCGTCGATCTCGCGCTCAGTCAGCCAAGCGCTTTTGTCATAGACAGCGTTCAACATGCAGAGGCCGAGCGAGACACGCGACGGCTTGTCCATCGACAAATCAAAGCCGACGACCATGCGGGTGAACACATCGATGGCGAGCGTCAGCCACGGTCGCTGGTTCATCGTCTTCCTTGTCATTTCATCGACCAGGAATACATCGACTTCTGTGTGGTCGATCTGCACGATTTCGAGCGGTCGCGACGTCACATATTGACCTGGTACGGCCTTTGTGGCTTTGACGCCCTTTGCGTCTTTCCGCTTCAGAGCGACGGTTCGCCGATCAATTCGATCGACGCGCGCCTTGATCGTCCGGCGGTCGGGAAGCGGCAAGCCTTGTTGTGCGCACCGCGCCCGCACTTGCTCGATCAGATACGTCATGGTCGGGCGCTCGGGCTTCAGATAAATCTCGTGGATCGTTGACGCGATTAGCTTCTCTCGCTTGGCGTCCAATACCAAGGTGTCTTTGCGCCGCCCCTGCGCGCGCGGCTCGACCGACGACACGGTGCCATTGGCTCGATATCCCGTGATCAAGCGATACANNCTTCGACAGCGCCGATCGTGAGTCTTTTGTCGTCGTGCCGCTTCAGCAGGCTGCGGATAGCTTCCTCGCGCCGGCAGCCCTCTTCTCTGCGCCGATGCGCCTCGTCGTCTTCGGCAACATCATCTTCG
>PLZT01000291.1:0-2319 GCA_003152255.1 Methylocystaceae bacterium
TACGCCTCGATGTTCGCGCTCCAGCACCGTCCCCGGCCTGAGCGCCACGGAAGCTTTGGCGGAGGGCGCTTCGCGCGCCGCGCCTCCTGCCCGAAATTTTGGATCCCCGATCATCTCGCCCAGAGCAAACCGCGACGCGCGATCGATGTCTCCGAGCCGCGCGACTTGATGCCGATAGGCAAGAATGCGCACGAGAAGACTTCGCGACAGATGGGCCGGCGCCGGTCGGCCCAACAGGCCGCGCCAGCGACGACGCAGGAGATCGAGATCGAGGCTTTCCAGCGCCTCGATCTCGTTCTTTAGGGTCACCAGTTCCGACACGGTGGTCGGCGGCCGACTGGCGGGATGATCCTTGCCGATCATCGGTCAGGCCGCGACTTTCGTGGCGGGGGCGACCCAATAGGCGGAGGGGCCCTTCCCTTCCCCGCCGAGGCGTTCGATCACATAGCCACGCCTTAATAGCTGAAACATACAGTTGAAAGGGTTGTCAGAGGCACGGCGCACGGTGACCGAACGCCGAAACGCGAAACGAAGCGGCGAAGACCCAATTCGCTCCGTTCGCGGTTGTTTGTGATTTTCCCCTGCAATCGGAGCGATCTTCCCTGAAATGGCCCAAAAACAACCCTGATATGCAGGAAACAATTGCTGTTTTGGCTTCGACCAGCGACGTCTCTAACCAACTGAAAAGACGCGCGAAATTCAACAACAGCTGGGCCTGCGATCATTCCTGGAAACCAGAAAATACCCTGTTTTTTCAAAATAACAGGCAATAACAGGGGAAAAAGGAGCGAACAGGGGAAGAGACCAGTTTGGTAGAACTGCTTCCACCACTAGGTCGCTCCACGGAAAATTCAAGCAATTTCGGACCCGTTATTTTCCGGAACTTGGCCTTTCGTAGTCGGGGCGACACCGGGATGCAGGCGAAACCTTGCGCCATGAGCGCCGCCCTGCCCCACGGTCGCGAATCCCGCACTCCCAAGGCGCCGGTCGCGCCCGGGTCACGTATGCGATCCAGCGAGCAGATATCGGAAAATCGCGGAAAGCGTCCGGCGATCGATTCGAGGTCAACGGATGCGCGGTTTTCACGCGCTCGTCATGCCGCTGACAATCCGCTTCCATTGGACACAGTCGAGAAATAATCCGCCGATTGTGACGCAATTCAGAAATAATTAAAGCCCGGACATCTAATCATGGAGCGTCTGACCGAATCCCCTATCAAGCGCTAAAAAAGCGCGTGCTACGCCAACAACGCGCACCAAAGGCAAACGATGAAACACGTTTCAGCTTTCATTAAAGACGAGAAGGGGGCCACGGCGATCGAATACGGCCTCATCGCGTCCTTGATCTCGGTCGCGGCGATCGTCGCCTTCACCTCGGTGGGCAGCAAGCTGAGCCGCACATTCGGTTACGTCGCCGGCCAGCTCAACACATAAATTCTGGCGACGGCCGCGCCAGAAACTCAAGCCCTCAACCGCAAACGCCCCGCGCACAACGCAACGGTTAGAGCAAGCTCCGAAAAAGTTGATAGACTTTTTCGATAAGAGCTTGCTCCAACATTTTGATTTTGAGCGATTTCTTATCGTTCGAACGATTCCGTTCGAACGGAAAGCGCTCTAGCCCTATTCCGCTCTTTGCTTGACGAGACGCAGGCGCACGGGTGGAACCCGGCCGAATTATGCGCGTTATAGCTCCGCGGAGCGCTCTTCTCCGGAGGGCAGGAACATGTCAGAGCAAATTTATCATCGCGGCGACGGACTCGCCATGCCACTCCTCGTGACGATCATCATGGCGGCGATTGGCGCGTTTTTGTTCTTCCAGTTTGGGGGCTAGACGCGGGGCGCGCGAGTTATTGAAGGCAAAACGGTCCACCCACAATCGCCGACCCGCAATCCCGGGCGCGGGCGCCGAGCGGCAACGCCCTTCATCAATGATCGGGTTTTGTCTGCCCCACTCGGGTGGCAAGTTGTGCAAAAGAAAGATCCCTCCCCTCGGAAGAGGCTTGCAACGCGTGCCTCAGAAACCGGGCCGGGAAACAGATGGCGTCAACGTTGGCGCCGCGCAACTCGGTGGGCCTTTGCGGATCCGAAGCTAAAGCTTTTTCGACGCCCGCCAAAAGTTGATCGATCTCTTGGTCACTACACACTCCCTTGTCCCGCAAGGCGCCGAAAAGAGCCGCCAATACGGCGTAAACGCCTTCAAGCTGGAGATTGGCTGTATTCATGATCCACCCGTGCGGTTAGAGAAATAGCCGCCTCAGCTTATCGTGCTCTGACCGATATTGAAATGTTGCTCGACATGCGTCGCCACACGCAAAAACGG
>PLZT01000291.1:2371-5032 GCA_003152255.1 Methylocystaceae bacterium
GGTATTTGCGTGGAGAATGCGCTATGATTACCATGAATGAGTGCGCCGATTTGGTTGGACTTGCGCCGGATGAATTGCTTTTATGCGCCATCCCCTCGGCCCGACATAAATCCTTGCTTAAAAGCTACCTGTTTAGCCTTAAATGGGGGGAGAAAGCCCTGTGCTGCCTGATCATCGGCGATTTCTGGCGTTTGATGGACCTCGGAGCGGAGGAGCGGGCCGCGGACGTGTTCCACGTCTTGCGACTGTTTCTTTCTGCCCACCCCAGAGCCAAATGCACGGCATGAGCCGGGTGGCCGCCGATGCTCTTGGCGCTTGCTTCGGCGGTCTTTCTTATAAGACGGGGCGTGGAGTCTAAACTTTTCCGTCCCCATTGCGGCGCGCGGGGGAGCATTGACGAGTCATAGTTTATGACAATTTAAAGCATTGCGCGACGTCGAAGGATCGATGTTTTGGGCGCCTCATAAAAGGAGGACAACCATGGGAGCAATTCTTGAACTGACCAGCTATGCCGCGACCCCGGTCGGCATGCTCGTGATAGTCGTCATCGGAGCGGCGGCTTATTTCGCGGCCCGCTGGGTTTTTAGCGACTGAATTGCACCGGCGAGTTCGACGGCGTCACAGCCGGGCGGGTCGTGGAGCCCGGCTGTTACCGGCGCGGCGCCCAGTACGCCAGTTCTTATTCCGGCTTGGCCAACTCCTCCAACGCCGCGGCGAGAAACCGTCCCGCCTCGCCTCCCGACACGACCCTGTGATCGAAAGTCAGGCTTATTGGAAGGATACGGCGAATGGCGGGCGCGCCTTCGAACGCCACGACGTCCATTCGAATGCGGCCAGCGCCCAGAATAGCGACCGTGGGCGGCAGGACGACGGGCGCGGCGTATTTGCCGGCGATCATCCCGAAATTGGACAGAGTGATCGTGGCGCCCCGCAGCTCTTCTGGAAGCATGCGGCGCGCCGCCATGTCCGCCCGCATTCGGTCGAGTCCGGCGCGCAAATCGGCCGCGTCGCGATTGCCGACATCGCGCAAAACCGGCACGAACAAGCCTTCCGGCAAATCCACCGCGACGCCTAGGTCGATTTTGCCGAGCACGCGCCGCGCCATTGTCTGGCCTTCGAACCAGGCGTTGAGCGACGGCTCGGCGCGGCAGCCCGCGACAAGAGCGCGGATCAGCCGGATTGTCGTGTCGGCGTCCTTGGACCAACTCCCGATGTCGGCGTCATCCACGATCGTCGCCGCGGCGACCTCGGATCGCGCGAGCGCCATGTTTCGCGCCATTGCGCGACGGAAGCCGCGCAATGGTTCGGCGGGCCCGGATTCGGCCAAAATGCGCGCGACTCGCTCCACATCGGCGGACGTAATCACGCCATCGGCGCCCGATGGCGTGACGATGGCCAGATCGACTCCAAGTTTGCGCGCCAAGGCCCTGACGGCAGGCATGGCGCGAATGCCCGCGCCCGCATGTTCGAGGGAACTCGGCGCCTCGCGCATCACTTGCGTTCCGGTCGCGACGGCGCCCACAATGGAGCCCGCGCCATCGTCTTCCTCGCCCGCGCCATCGAACCCGACCAGCGGCGATCCGATGTGGACAATTTCGCCGACCTTGGCGAACAGCCGCTCTATGCGCGCCGCGTGGGGCGACGGAATCTCGACCACGGCCTTCGCGGTCTCCACCGCCAGCAGAGGATCGTCGACCGCCACGGTCTGGCCGGATTGCACGCGCCATTCTACGACTTCGGCTTCCTGCAAACCTTCGCCGAGGTCCGGGAGTCGGAAAATCTTCATCACCCCTCCATGACCTTTCGCACCGCGTCGGCGATTCGCGCGACGCTGGGCATATATTGCATCTCAAGACGAGACAGCGGCACAACCACGTCATAGCCAGTGACACGCTTGACCGGCGCAAGCAGGGAATAAAGCGCGCGTTCGCCGATCTGCGCCGCGATCTCCGCGCCAAGACCGCAGGTTCGCGGCGCTTCATGCGCAATGACGCAACGCCCCGTCTTCTCGACCGATCGCAGAATCGTCTCGAAGTCGAGCGGCTTTAATGTCGCCGCGTCGATCACTTCGATCTCGATGCCCTCTTGTTCGAGAAGCTCCGCCGCCGTCATGACCTCGTGCAACATCGCGCCCCATGCGACGACCGTCGCGTCGCGGCCTTCGCGCGACACGAAGCACGCGTCGAGCGGCAGCGCTTCGCCATCGTCAAGAACCTCCTGGCGAAACAGCCGATACAGCCGCGTTGGCTCCAGGAACACAACCGGGTCCGGGTCTCGGATCGCGGCCAGCAAAAGGCCATAGGCGCGGGCTGGCGAGGAAGGCGCCACCACGCGCAGCCCCGGCATATGCGCGAACATCGCCTCGGGACTCTCGGAATGATGCTCCGGCGCGTGAATGCCCGCGCCGCAGGGCGAGCGCAACACCATCGGGCAGGTCAGCCGACCGCGTGTGCGATGGCGCAACCGCGAGGCGTGATTGATCATCTGGTCGATGCATGGATAAATGAATCCCGAGAATTGAATTTCGGCGACGGGCTTTAATCCCAT
Source organism: Methylocystaceae bacterium (assembly GCA_003152255.1). The sequence continues at coordinate 4,919 of PLZT01000291.1, forward strand.
GGCCGCCATGCCGATCGCCACGCCGGCGATGGCGCCTTCGGCGAGCGGCGTGTCGATGACCCGCTCTCGGCCAAAGCGCGCGATGAGACCGTTGGTCGCGCGAAACACGCCGCC
>PLZT01000522.1 GCA_003152255.1 Methylocystaceae bacterium
CCCCCGGTGAATAAGACGGGCTAACCCATGTCGCCGCAGCCGAGGGCGCGGCGCGCGAGGGCGATTCTCTCGGGGTTCACCTGCTGTTCCCTGGCGAAGGCAAGCAATAATTCCTCGTCGCCGGCGAGGTGGTCCAGCACTGCGAGCAGGAAGCTCGGGCGCGAGGCCAGGCCGGGCAGCGCGGACGGGTCGACTCCGGTCAGTTGCAAAAAACGTTGGACTCGATCATCCTCCTCGACCAGAAAGGTGAGGGCGCATAACGCCAGCGCCTCGGCCTCGTCGCGGTTTTGCGCGCCCGCGCGCTTGGACGCGGGCCTTTGCGGCGGCCCCTTGGTTATTCTCATTTCATCAATCTTCCTCGGCTAGAAGTTATGCCCATCGTTGAATGGGCGTCGAAACCGGTCCGCGGCGCGAAAACGAGGGCCTCGAGTCATTACGAGTAGAGAAAAGAGTCACCCGCCATGGCCAAAACCATCCTCATTGTAGAGGATAACGAGCTGAACATGAAGCTCTTCAACGATTTGTTGGAGCGGAGCGGCCATGCGACCCTGCGCACGAAGAGTGGAGTGGAGGCGATCGCGCTCGCGCGCGAGCATCATCCCGACCTGATCCTGATGGATATTCAACTGCCCGAGGTCTCCGGCCTCGAAGTGACGCGCTGGATCAAGGACGACGAGGAACTGAAGTCGATTCCCGTGATCGCCGTGACGGCCTTCGCGATGAAGGGCGACGAAGAAAAAATCCGGCAAGGCGGATGCGAGGCCTATCTCTCGAAGCCGATTTCGGTCTCGAAATTTCTCGAAACGGTAAACGCTTTCCTGGTGGATAAGTAAGAGGATCGAATCGCATGACCGCGCGGGTGCTGATAGTCGACGATTTGCTTCCCAACATCAAATTGTTGGAAGCGCGCCTGACAGCCGAATATTTCGACGTGATCTCCGCCACCAACGGCTTCGAGGCGCTCGAACTATGTCGCGAAGGACGCTGCGACATCGTGCTGCTCGATGTCATGATGCCGGGAATGGACGGATTCGAAGTCTGCCGACGCCTCAAGTCCGACCCCGCGACGATGCATCTGCCCGTCGTGATGGTGACGGCGCTCGACCAGCCGGCCGACCGCGTGCGCGGCCTCGACGTCGGCGCCGACGACTTCCTGACCAAGCCGGTCGACGAAATCGCGCTGATCGCCCGCGTGCGCTCGCTGTCGCGGCTGAAGATGATGCTCGACGAACTGCGGGCGCGCGTCTCGACCTCGGCCAATCTCGGCTTGAAGGACGCCGCCGACCTCATTCGCGCCGACGCGGGCGACAATGGCCGTATTCTATTGGTCGAGGACCGCGCAAGCTCCGCGGAGCGGATTGTCGCGGCGCTGCGCGGCCTGCATACGGTCGAAGTCGAAACCGTGCCGCAGGAGGCGCTGTTCCGGGCCGCCGAAGGCAATTTCGACCTCGTGGTGGTCGCGCTCACCCTCGCCAATTTCGACGCGCTGCGGCTGTGCAGCCAGTTGCGCTCGCTGGAGCGCACGCGGGCGCTGCCGATTCTGCTCATCACCGACCCCGAGGAGCGTCCACGCATTTTGCGCGGCCTCGATCTCGGCGTGAACGACTATATTCTGCGCCCGATCGACCGCAACGAACTGGTGGCGCGCGTGCGCACGCAATTGCGGCGCAAGCGCTACGCCGACACGCTGCGCGAGAATGTGCTGGCCGCGTTCGAACTCGCCGTCGTCGACGCGCTGACCGGGCTGAACAACCGCCGCTTCCTCGAAACGCATCTCTCCAGCGCGCTCGATCACGCCGCCCATATGGGGCGCCCGCTGTCGCTGATGATCCTCGACGTGGACCACTTCAAGGCGGTCAACGACACCTATGGCCACGACGCCGGCGACGAAGTGCTGAAGGGCCTGGCGCAGCGGGTGCGGCGCGTGGTGCGTAGCGCCGATCTCGTGTGCCGGCTCGGCGGCGAGGAATTCGTCATCGTGATGCCGGACACGCCCTTGCTGATCGCCGCCAAGATCGCCGAGCGCGTGCGCGCCGCCGTGCAGTCCGAGATGTTCCAGATCGACGCCGGCGGGCGCCGCATTCCCGTCACCGCCTCGATCGGCATCGCCGAACGCGCCGACGACGCCAATCCCGACGCCCTGCTGCGCCGCGCCGACAAGGCGCTCTATGACTCGAAGACCGCCGGCCGCAACCGCGTCACCGCGGCGGCGGCGTAAAGTCTTTCCGGTTTAGATTGAACCGGAACGACTCGTCCCGATACTCGTGACGAGTTCTCATACGTTTCGCGCTTGATTGGCTCGTTCAGATCCAACGCCCCAAGCCCCTCACCTCTCCCCGCAAGCGCGGAGAGGGGGCGTCGACGCGGCTCCCTTCGCCATGAATTAGCGATATAACAATGACGTATGAGAATGGGCGGATTGCCGGCCGTCTCCTCTCCCCGCTTGCGGGAAGAGGTACGGTGAGGGGCTTGGGGCATTTCGCGCCGCGAAACTATCAGGCGGACACCGTATCATTCCTGGCTCTGTTCGGAATTGTCCCCTTGAGAGCTTAGAGCCGCGCGCGGATCGTCATGCAGGACGACGCTCAGCAAGGAGCTGTGGACAGTAAGGTGCCCATTATAGTCGATGAAGCCCAAGCGCCGAAATTTATTCAAGAAGAAACTGACACGGGATCGTGTCGCGCCAATCATGTCCGCAAGCGTTTCCTGATTGATATCCGCCAATATCGGCCGCGGCTCGCCTTCCCGGCCGAAATTCGCGAGAAGCAGAAGGAGGCGCGCGAGCCGTTTCTCGCTTGAGTTGAAGAGCTGGTCTATGAGATCCGCTTCCATGCGAATGTTGCGCGCCAGCAAATACTTCATGAACATCGCGGCGAAGTCGGGCTGGTCATGCAAGAGGCGGATGACCGTCGCCTTGTCCAGGCGCGATAACGAGCAGTCGGTGATCGCGGTCTGTGTCGAGATGCGCAGCTGCTGCCCGGCCAGACATCCCTCGCCGAAGAAATCGCCTTCGCCAAGAATGGCCACCACGGCCTCCTTGCCTTGCCTGGAGAGCGTCGTGACTTTGACTTTGCCTTTCTGGATGAAGAAGAGCGCATCGGCGGGGTCGCCCTGAGAGAAAATGACCTGGCCCTTGTTCCAGTTCGTGATGCTTCTGCCCGCGCCGACAGTGGCGAGAAACGCCTTGGGATCGAAGACGGTTTTGGGGTCGTTCGACATCACATACGCCAGGCTGGTGTTACGCGACTGGTTATGGCGCCGTTTCCGGTCTCATATTTTATTACCATTCGTGAGCGGTTTTGCACAGACTTTGTCTGTAATGTTTCTTAGTTTGCGATTCGCCCAGGAGACGCCCCCTCCCCAGCGGCCTGAAGTGGACCTCAGGAGACTCCCGCTTCGTCCCAGGCGTCTCTGCGCAACGCGACGCCTGGTTCAAAATTCCTCCCCTCGCGAACCGGGCGTCGCCAAGTTCAACTCGGGACGCCAGACATGGAAGTTTCTCTGGATCAGGCCATCGACATTCACGCCAGCGTGCTGAAATATTGGTACGGCGACAAAGCCTCACAAGAGGCGCGCGGAAGGGCGCTTGAATGCGGGACGGTGGGAGATTTCGAGGGACTCCAAGCCTGGGCGAGAGTCGCCAGACTGTGCGAGGCGCCCGGCGCCGTCGAGCCGCCCGCGTAGATTTTTGAAGCCGAAGAATTGCCCAATTAGAGCGCTTTCACCGAGACGAGGCGGCCCCTTTCAAAAGCGCCTGAACCCTGGCGGCCAATTCATCGAGAGTGAAAGGCTTGCGCAGAACCTCCATATTCCACGCCAGCCGCGATGGTTCCAGCGACTTGCCCACATAGCCGGTAATGAGCAAGATCGGTAAGTTGGGCCGCGAAGCGCGAGCGGCTTCGGCCAACTCAAGTCCGCTCAACCCCGGAAGGCCCACGTCGGTGATCAGCAGGTCCAACGGCTCGCCCGATTCCAATAGTTTCAACGCGGCCGTCCCGTCGCCGGCCTCCATGACCGTGTGGCCTATTTCATTGAGCGCATCTGCGATTTGGGAGCGGACCTCGGTTTGATCCTCGACGACAAGGGTTTTCGCTCGATGCGCCGCGCCAGCGGAATCGATGCTGTCGACGGCCGGCCAATCTTCGGCGGCCGGGTTCGCCGGCGGCTCGCAGCCCGGCAGATAAATACGCACGCTGGTCCCCTCGCCAGGGCTGCTTTCAATCCGCACGAACCCGCCGGATTGCTTCACGAAACCGTAAATCTGCGACAGACCCAGACCCGTTCCTTGACCGGTCGGTTTGGTGGTGAAGAAAGGCTCGAAGACGCGGCTCAATACGTCGCGGCTCATGCCAACGCCATTGTCCGTCACCTCGATCTCAACATAGTCTCCGGCCTGCGCATCCGGATCGGGCAGTTGATCGGCGGCCAGCTTCCGCTCCGCCGTCGCGATCTCGAGCACGCCGCCTCCCGGCATGGCGTCGCGCGCGTTGATCGCCAGATTCAACAAAGCGCTTTCAAGTTGAGCCGGGTCGCAGCTTACGTTCCATTCGCAGCGCCCCAAGCGCAGATCCAGCTCGATTTCAGGTCCGAGCGTGCGCCGCAGCACCTCCTCCATGCCCACGACGAGCTTATCGGGCTCGATCACGCGAGGCAGCAATGTCTGCCGGAGGGAGAACGCCAACATCCTGTTGATGAGATTCGAGGCGGTTTGCGACGCTTTTCGTATCGAGGCTATCGCGGGCGTTATCTCGTTGGCGCGTCCACGCGCGACTTGACGCTCGATCACGCTAACCGAGACCGTGATCACCTGAAGCAAATTATTGAAGTCGTGCGCGATCCCGCCCGTCAATTGCCCTATCGCTTCCATTTTCTGGGCATGGGCCAGGCGTTCCTCGCTCGCGAGCAGCGCTTCATTGGCCCGGCGCATTTGAGCAATCGAAGGAAAGGAGAGAAAATATGGCAGGGACCACCAGAGCGCGATCGTCGTGAAAATCGAGGCGATCGCCGTCGCCGCCTTGACAAGCCCCTGCAGGCCATAGAGCGGCGTCCACAGGGTCGCCAAATCGAGCCAATGGGTTGTGCCGCAAAGCAGAATGAAGGCGGCGAACAGCCAAAGCATCGGCCGAAAGACGAGGTCGCCGCGTCGTCTTCCGATTATGATGAGCGTCAAGGGGATGGAAAAATAGGTCAGCGCGATCGCCGCGTCGGAAATCGCATAAAGCCAAATCAGTCCCGGTTCCCAAAGCAGGCAATATCCATGCGGCGCCAGGCCGGAGGTGTTAAAAAGCCACTCGTTCAATGCAGACAACATGTGAACCACTCCCGCGGACGAGAAATCACGGAGAGGCCCATAAAATGCCGCACCCGCGATCAGTCGTCCTGAAATCCGCTCCAGCTAGACCTCACGAGCCCCGCGAACGCTTCATTGTAAATGCCGCGCCCGGGAAAATCCAAAGGCGGGGCGCCAAATGGCCCAGGCCCCTCACCGCACCTCTCCCCGCAAGCGGGGAGAGGAGGCGGCGGGCAATCCGCCCATTCGTATATGTCATTGTTATCCCGTCAACTCATGGCGAAGGGAGCCGCGTTGACGCCCCTTCTCCCCGCTTGCGGGGAGAGGTGAGGTGAGGGGCTTGGGGCGTTGGATCTGAACGTGCCGATCAAGCGCAAACGGTATGAACGGTTAAAGCTCCTCCTCGAGCCGCTCGACGATGGTTCGCAACACCTTCAGCCGCGCGAATTTCTTGTCATTGGCCTCGACCAGGGTCCAGGGCGCGCCGCGGGCGCTGGTGCGGTCGATCATTTCGTTCGTGGCCTCCTCGTAGAGCGGCCATTTTTCGCGATTGCGCCAATCGTCGGGCGTGATCTTGTAGCGCTTGGTGGGCCGCGCCTCGCGATCCTTGAGGCGCGCGAGTTGCTCGTCGGCGCTGATCGCCAGCCAGAATTTGACGACGATTATGCCCGCCCGCGCCAATTGCCCCTCGAAATCATTGATCTCCTGATAGGCCCGCATCCAATCGTCGCGCGAACACAGTCCCTCGACGCGCTCGACCAGCACGCGCCCATACCAGCTGCGGTCGAAGATCGCGACATTGCCGAGGCGCGGAATATTGCGCCAGAAGCGCCACAAATAGGGCCGCGCATGTTCCTCGTCGGTCGGCGCGGCGACGCCGTGCACGCGAAAACGGCGCGGATCGAGCGCGGCGCGCACGCGGCGGATGGCTCCGCCCTTGCCCGCCGCGTCATTGCCCTCGAACACCGCCACGAGCCCGCGCCGCGAAAATTTCTTGGACATCGTCAGCTCGGCGAGCCTTTCCTCCGCTTCGCGTAAGGACGCGGCGTAGGTCTCCGCGTCGACGCTTTGCGTCATATCGAGCGCGGAAACGAGGCTCGCGCGCGGCAGGCCGACAGGCGAGGCGGCGGCGGGCGGCTTTGGCGTAGACTCGAGGGGGGCGCTCTCGGCGTTTTCGCGTTCCAGCGTGCGAAGAAGCAAATCGGCGACGGCGGCGTCGCGATAGCGGGCGTCCTCCGCCGCGACCACCTCCCAGGGCGCGTATCCGGTGGAGGTTTTCTCGACCATCTCCAGCGCGATCCGCGCGAGCCGCGCCTGCTCCTCGGCGCCGCGGATTTCGTCCCATTCGATCACCGTCGGAGGGCGCCTCGCGCCTTCGGCCTCGCGCTTTTTGGCGAGCCGGCGGCGCGCTTCCTCTTCCGCCACGTGGAGCCAGACTTTTATGACGACGACGTTCTCGCGATAGAGCATTTCCTCGACGCGGTTGATCTCCTCCAGCGCGGTGTTGAAGGCGTCGCGGTCGGTCCGCTTCAGCACTCTGTCGCGCAGCACGCGATGATGCCACGAGCCCAGCATAAGGCCGACGCGGCCCTTGGCCGGCATGTCGCGCCAATAGCGCCATTCGAGCGGGCGCGAGCGCTCCTCCTCGGTCGGCGGGCCATAGGACAGCGTCTCGAGATAATGATCGTCGAGCCAATCGTAGAGGCGGTTGAGCACCTCGCCCTTGCCGGCGCCGTCCGAGCCGTTGATCAGCAGCAAAACGGTTTTGTGCTTGCGCTCGGCGAGCTCGAACTGCGCGTCGAGCAGTTTTTCGCGCAGGGACTCGGACAGAGCGGCGAATTGCTCCTTGTCGAGCCGGTGCGGCAAACGGACGGAATCGAACATGAACGCCTCCAAAAACAACCACGACAAGCTATGCAAAAACCCGCCTCTCGGATAGAGGTAGACGTGCGGGTCCCGTAGCTCAGCAGGATAGAGCAGCGGTTTCCTAAACCGAAGGTCGTGAGTTCGAATCTCGCCGGGACCGCCAATAAATTCAACGGCTTAACACGAAGCAAGCGGGCGCTGGCGGGACGGCTAGCAGCCCAAAAGGAAGAAAAAAAGGAAGCGGCTCAGAAAACGGGCCTCTTGCGGCGAGGTTGCGCCCCTGCTGTAGCTAGAGCGCGGCGGGAAAAGGTTCGCCGGGGAACCTATTCAGGTTAAGCTATCGCTGGAGCTAGAGCGCGGCGGGAAAAGGTCCCGCGCGGCGCATATTCCTGTTAAGCTTTCGCTATGGGGAGGCCGCTCCAAAAAATCTTAGGCTGCCACAAAGCGCCACTAAGGGGCACAAAGGGTAACAAAGCGCCGAACGGCCTTTATAAACATAATGTTAGCCACTTGCGCGCGAGCGGCGATGGCGCCAAATTCATCGCGCGAGGCGGGCGGGGATGAACCTGCCGCTGCATCAAGGAGCAAAATCCATGTCGAACGAAAAAAAGGTGAAACTTTACGTGATACCGCGCGAAGCACTAAAACTTTTCCCAGCCTGCATCGCTGATCTTGTGGTCAATTTCAGCAAACATCGACGGTCATTCATAGCTAGCAATGATGATTATTCTGAAGAAGAATATTTGACTGCCATGTCGACCCTTTCGAAGGCAATTGAAGTGGAGCTCAGCCATCAATTCTAAAAGATAGCGCGTCGCTGTAGCGAGGGCGCGGGGCGCGGCGGAGCGGGCGCGAGGGCGCGGGGCGCGGCGGAGCGGGCGCGAGGGCGCGGGCGCGAGGGACGATCCTAGCTCCGCCCCGTCCGTCCCGCGCTACGCTGGGCCGCTCGCAACGCAAACGGGCGAGCAAGGGCTTTCGACGCCCCACCCGCCCGCTGCAATATTATTTCGCGGACCAGACAACGAACCAGTTGAGATTTTCGTCAATCCATTCCAGGCAGTATTTGCGATTTAGTTTGAGTGAGTCTATACGTTTGGCGAGCATATCAACCGAAAAAGTGGTGGAATTGACCGCCTCCGCGTCGCCAAAAACCGCCTTCGAAAGTTTGTCAATTCTGATTTTTTCGCCTGCGTGTTTGACAAGATATTCCAAAACCGCCGCGCGGTTTGTATCGGCGCGAAGGTTTAGCTCATCTCGGATAACTTCGAAAGTGCTCATCTTTTTTCCCCATTCTGCTTTCGCCGGTCATTGCCGACGAAGCTAGTAAAGATGGGAAATGAATCCTATCCAACTATAATCTGGCGCGCTGTTTCATTCGTCATGCAGGCGCGATCGCGGCGGAGTTGGCGAACATGAAGCATGGTGGCGATCGATATGGGCAGAAAACCAGACCCTCCCCGGAGGGTCCCTCTAAAGGCCAGCCATCAAAGGTGCCAGAGCCATTAGTGCATGGCCGGCGCGCTGGCGCTGGAAAAAGCGATATTCCGCAAGAGAATATCCCGCACGGCGTTCCGCAAGAGAACGCCGTTCAAATGCCAATATCCAAAGACTTAGGACTAGACCGCAAGCAAGTCTATGAAGCGCGTCTTGTGCGTGATCTTGAGAAAAATGATCCTGGCGCAACTGATAGAATTCAAGCTGCAATCTTGTCGATAAAGCGCTCTTGTGCCGGTTCATAATTTTCGAGGTGGAGGAATTTTATCATCTGTTCGCGGAACAGTGGATCAGTTAACCAGTTTGCGTCGAATGTTGATTGGCGCCTGGCGCGTGTTTTGGCGGCTTGTTTGATGTGCCATTTGCGCATCCGCTCGACATGCGCCGCTGCGAACTCAGGGTCCGCGTTGAGCTTGAGCATACTCTTGCTCATCCGTTCCGCATTCGCCGCCGCGAACTCAGGGTTGGCGTTCATCTTGCGCACACCCTCATCCTGCGCCGCCGCGAACTCTGGGTTGGCTTGCATCTTGCGCCACCGCTCATCCCGCGCCGCCGCAAACTCTGGGTTGGCTTGCATCTTGCGTGCGCGCTCATCACGCGCCGCCGCAAACTCTGGGTTGGCGTTCATCTTGCGCGTCCGCTCGACAAGCGCCGCCTTGAATACTGGGTCATCGTGCATCTGGCGCGTCCGCTCGACATTCGCGGCCTTGATCTCTGGGCTGGCGTTCAGCTTGCGCATCCGTTCTGAATGTCCCTCTCGTAACTTCGCATACATCTTTAATTTGCTCATGCCTTTGTTTGAGACATTTGCCATCATATTCGCAGCATGAATTATTCCAGGATGCTTTGGATAAATTTTCCACAAAAGCAGGTGTGCAAGCAAATGCTCTGCCTGGGTCAGTCGCGCCTTGTTTGCTTTTGTGTCAGGGCCGCCCATGCACGTTGCATGGATATGATGATCGTGATGGCCTTTGTGCGGGCGTTTGCGATGCCGCGCCCGCTCGATTATGCAAGTGTAGTGGAAGAGATAGTCCATGTGGAAGTCCCCAGTGAAGAGATTGCGCGCCCAGAGTCGGGCGCTATGCCTTCGTCCACAGATCGCCATTCCCAGGAAGACATAGGTGCGGATAATATCGCTGCGCCAATCCATTATCAGCTAATCTTTTGAGCGAACGCGACAGAGAGGCGCGTTGCGATGCTGTAGGGCTGGCGACCCCCAAGCGTTTGAAAATCTCTCCAACCCTTATACACTGTTCATGCCGATCAGGAAGCGCCCGAAGAATTCCAGATTGTAGTAAAGATCGCACCATGACTGATCCTCCGGTTAATAATATTCTCGTTTCGAACCTTCTTAACCCTCGGCTAATAGTATTGCAACTAAAATATTCTTAACAATACAGTCTATGCCGGTTAATAACGTTCTAGTGCGGAACGTTAGCAACCGCCCAGACAAAAGAGATGCGTCGCCTGGTGAGAGGATGAGTAACAGCCAGGCGACGCACGCGAAACGCTCAAGGATCACGACAAGCCAAACGTTTCGCGTCTTCGCACCCAAAAAGCTTTACATCCGAGCATTTTTGGGAGCGGTTCCGCAATTGTTAGAGCATGACGCGGGGCCAGCCAATTTGCGCTTGATCCCTGCGAATTTCCCAAATGAATATGGCGTCGCCGCGCGTTTCATTTTTGAAGTCGGTTCGCCAGTCGAGTTCAACGATGGGCAGGTTTCCTGAGCGTGACCTTTTTTCGGCCACTTCGCGGGCCTCGGATAATGTCTTGCAAGGCGTGCCCCAGGGTGAGTGGACGCCCCCAGAAATTACCTCAACGTCGAACACGGTAGTGATACATCTCGGGGTTGGCTGTTCACATTTCATGGTCTTGGCCCTTGTGGTTGGAGCAAAACGGCGAGCGCCCGCCGTTTTCAGTTTTGCTGAGCGCGGCGCGCTTGTTGATCCGCGAATTTTGATCTGAGTTCGTTGTCAGCCTCGGCGCGAACTGCCGACATGTCGCCAAGCAGATGACGGGCCGCAGCCGCGCCCGCCGAATAGGTTGCATCGTCGGAAGGGGCGGAGGTAGGGGCGCGCTGGCTTCCCGCGCTAGGCGGGGCGTATGCCGGGCGCGGCGCTGTGGTCGGGGATTTTCCGAGTATCGCTCGCGCCGCCGACGCGCCCGCATCGTATGAACCACGCTCGAATTGCGCGCCGCCACCGAAGCCCATCGAGCGCAAATCGGAATCATCCTGGGAGTTTTCATCCTTGTTCTTCGCGCGATTCGCGATCGCGGCCCAGTCATCTTGCTGTTGCTTTTCGCGATCAGTGCGATTGTCTTTCGGCCTGCCGCCGCGCCGCGCCAACTCTGATTCGAAACCAGCGTCTGACTCAGCTTGGATTTCTCTCCGCCGTGACTCTGAATAGGCAGGATCAGTGAGCCGTTGCGCGGCGGCGCGACCAGACTCATACAAGCCAGTCGCCGCTTCTGGATGGACTTTTTCCGGGTCACCGGCTAACGATTGATCGAGCGCGGCGTGGCACTCTGCCAATGAGAGGTCGGTTTGCGTCGCCAAGAAAATTCCTAGTTGGATGGCTGTTCCGTTCTGGACCTTGGGATGTGCGAATATTTTGCCGGCGCGTGATCTCTCTTTTGCCGCGACGCGCTTGAGTGATGATGCACGCTCTTGCGCCTCGCGAGCAAATGTTATGGCTTGGTTGCGCGCGTCCGCTTTTTCCAAAAGCGTCAGTGATCCATCGGGCTTAGGCATTTCGAATGATCCTTTGTGTTTTCGCCGTCGCATTATCGCCCGGCGCGTTCCGCTGCTAGCTCAGTCAAAATCGCGATCGACACCGTGAAAGCCCATATTTCTCAGCATTTCCGGGCTTTCGGCACAGTTGCGCTCATATTCATCGCGCCGCGCGGCATTGCGGAAACCTGAGCCAATGGCGTTCGCCATATCTTGCGAGCGATTTGGGTCGCGTCCGTTGCTGGTGAGCGACGCGAAGGCTTCACCAAGCGATTGACCGCGCGCTCGCTGTGATGGCGATGACGCTCGCATAGGGGATTTGTTCTCATCCGGCTTCACTTCGCGCTTCGTGGCGGGCTTCGCGCTCACTGAATGCGCCCACGAGCGCGGCAAAGCTGGTGACGCGGATTGGGGCAAATCGAAGTTGACGCTTGGCGGTTTTTCCATGGTCTGTTCCTTCACGTATCAAGCAAATTTCGACGGGCGCATTTGAGAGATAAGCGACAATGTGCGCGGCGATGGCGTCGCTAAAAGCATCGATGGCCGCGCTCTCCAGCACAGTTCTCCCCAATATCTTGCGTTGCGGTTCTCGCCTCGCCTCGCGGCAAAACTCCGCATGGAAATATTCTCGATTGCGCTCACGGCGTTCGATGATTTCGTGTCTATCTTTCGCTGTGAGACATTTATCACTTTGCAAGCCCATCCGTTGGGTGGCAACCGGCGTTTTCGTCGCCAAAATAAGCGCGCGCTTGTTTCTCAGTCGTCTGGATTTTGACATCGAGCATTCTTGAGCCTTCCGTTGGTTGTGATGAGAGGTGAGGCCATTCGCCTGTTGTGTAGAAAACCACGAGGCGGTTGGAACAATAATTGCGGCGATCAATTTTTATGGTGCGATAACCACGGCGGAAATGATTGGGATGGGCGATATATCCGGCAACATCGCCAGCACGCGCGCGGCCATGACTCACACGCCATCGCCAAACGCCCATCTTTTGGTCATAATGCAATAGCTCTTTGAGCCGCTCTAGCGTCAAAGGATCATTGATGCGGGCGCTCATGACTGACCTCGCGCGTCATTATCGTTGCGCCTGAATGGAATGGGTGTGGCTGCACAGGCGTCCCGTTCCGCCTCCACAATCATCTCGTCAATGACGCGCCTCTTATCTTCATCACTCATGTATGTTCGATTTGACATCATGGCGTATGACATCGCGAGTAACTCATCTGAGGTGAGTTCGTTGAATGGCTTTTCTTGGTATGCGACGGCCTCGCGGATGGTGAAACAGCCCTTCGCCAAGTCCGTCAAAACATCATGCACATGAACGGTGATTTTCTCTTGCGCATCAATGCCAAGATTCAACGCAACTTTTATCTTTAGGGGAAGGGTGAGAATGTGCGGTCTTATGTAGCAGCCACCAC
>PLZT01000005.1 GCA_003152255.1 Methylocystaceae bacterium
GACTTTGCGCATTTTAAGCGGCGTAGCAGAGTGTGTCCCTGAGTCTTTTCCAAAGGACGGTCTGAATTTTTGCCGTCCGGGCTATGCCGGGACTAAATACGGTACCCACGCCGCACGCCTCCCACAACGTGGCGCTCAGCGACCTGATCGATCTACCCGACATCAGAACCAGCCAGACGCGCCCCGCTCCAGAACCGACATCGTGCATCCGCCGCAACCGCCGGCCTGCAACCAGAGCACATTGAAGGGTTCAGCGCGCTGCATCATTTGGCTCGTTTTGGAGCTGCGCTCCATTGGAGCCGACGTTTGCGCTTTCCGCAAGGCTCAGCCTCCCCACGGATTACGGCCGGTCTGGCGGCATCGCCGAGGCTTCCCATAATCCAATGCTCGGGCAGACGGAATCACTGGCGGCTGCTGCATAAGTCCGGATTCCGCCTCCTTGCGGGAGGGCAGCGGCGGCGAGACCGTTGATCCCAGCTTATCGCAAGTGGAAATAGATGAAGCATTGCTTGAGCCCCGCGTGCTGCCTACATAATCGCGTGACCCTCATGGTTGCACCGCGAGATGGCCATTGCCGTATTGTGAGGTAAGTCCTTCGATGCGGATCGTCAGGAGCGGGGAATGGGGTAACGCTCCCGGGAAATAATATGAACGTCGCCGCGACACGCGCCTTCAACCCGAACGAGACCGCGTTAGTGGGGATCTATGAGATATCCAAGCTCCTCGCGTCACCGGATCGCCTGGAGCGGACGCTTGCTGGCGTGCTGGTCTTGCTTTCGACCTTTCTTGACATGCGCCACGGACTGATCGCCTTGCTCGATGGACAGGGCGCGCCGGCCATTGTCGTCGGGTCCGGCTGGTGCGAAACAAATGCGAAGAAGTATTTTGAACGTTTGCCCGAACGCGTCGTCGGACAAATCGTAGCGACTAAAATGCCGCTGGTGATCGAAAATGTTGGCGCCTCGCCTCTTTTCGAGGGAGCCAAGCTGTCGGAATGGGGGCCTTCCGATGATCAGCCCTTCTCGCTCATCGGCGTTCCCATCAAGAATGGCGAGGCTGTAGTCGGCACACTGACGATCGATCGCCTGTTTGACAGCGCCAAAGCGGTTCGGTTCGACCATGACGTGCGCTTCCTGACGATGGTCGCCAATTTGGTCGGGCAGACCTTACGACTGCATAACCTGATCGCCCGCGATCGCGAGCGGCTGATACAGGAAAACGCACGTTTGGAGATGAGCCGTCGAGCGCGAGATGCCGCGATAAAACCCGAGGATATCAAGGGGATCGTGGGAGATAGTCCGGCGATTCAAGCCGTGATCGATAAGGTCCGGATCGTCGCGAAATCGCGATCGACCGTTGTGTTGCGCGGCGAGACCGGCACTGGCAAGGAAGTGTTCGCGACGGCGCTACACAACCTCTCGCCACGCCACGCCAAGGCGTTCGTCAAAGTGAACTGCGCGGCGCTTTCCGGGGATGTGCTTGAATCCGAACTTTTCGGCCACGAGCGCGGCGCTTTTACCGGCGCGGGGAATTTGCGCCAGGGCCGTTTCGAACTGGCCGACGGCGGCACGCTGTTTCTCGACGAAATAGGCGAGATCACCCCGGCATTTCAGGCAAAGCTTCTGCGCGTTCTGCAAGAGGGCGAGTTCGAACGCGTCGGCGGAACACGCACGATCAAAGTGAATGTGCGTCTTATCTGCGCGACCAACCGCAACCTTGAAGAAGAAGTGCAAAAAGGCGCGTTTCGCGCCGATCTCTATTATCGCATCAGCGTCGTGCCGATCTTCCTGCCGCCGTTACGCGAACGCAAGGTCGACATCGCGCCGCTCGCCAATAAATTCCTGCGACGCTTTAATGCCGAACAGGGCACGCACCTGACTTTCTCACGGGCCGCAATTGACTTCCTCACCGAATGCGATTTCCCCGGCAATATCCGAGAACTCGAAAATTATGTGTTGCGCGCCGCGACATTCGCTAGTGGCGACGTCATTGTCGCGGAGGATTTCTCGTGCCTCAATGACGATAATCTTGCGGCGGCGCTATGGAGCGATTCACGCGGGCCTTCACCTCCCAGTCCCAAATTCACGCCATTGCCAATCCGGCCCAATACGAAATCCGACCCGGACGCCGCGGTTCGTTCGCCGCCAAGCGATGTGGCGGGCGAAGCGGTGGACAAAGCCGCGCCGTCCGTTGACGTTTCCGGCTCCGGAAGCACTGCGATGCGCGAGGTCGCTCAACGAGCGGAACGGGAAAAGATTATCGATGCGATGGAAAAGGCAGGATGGATGAAGGCGAAAGCTGCGCGACTTCTCGGTCTGACGCCGCGCCAGATCGGCTATGCCCTGACAAAATACAACATCGCGGTCAAAAGGTTTTGACGAACGCGATTTCCGACATGGAGAACGGGCGTGATACGCCGTTTTGGGCAGCTCTTCGATTCGAAGAGCTAAATCGCATATTCACCGGCTTCGCCGGTCCGGATTCTGATGGCTGCTTCTATGGGGGACACAAATATTTTGCCGTCACCGATGCGTCCAGTTCGGGCTGCCTTGCTGATGGTTTCAACCGCAAGGTCTATAGCATCGTCGAGTAGGATGATCTCGACCTTTACCTTAGGTAGAAATTCTACGGTGTTATCGGTGCCGCTATATGTTTCAGTATGTCCTCTTTGGCGACCGAAACCTTGAGTTTTCGGTGACAGTCATGCCCCGTAGACCTACGGCGTGAAGCGAGTGTTTCACTTCGTCGAGTTTGAACGGCTTGATGATCGCGGTCACTAATTTCATTTAAGCTCTTCGGAACCGCGACTTGATGCGCTTGTGATATGCACCAACGAGCAAGAGCCACGCCAACAAAGCTGCTGCATAGTTTTTGGAACTTGAACTGCGCCCTTCGGTCCCGTCGACGAAGTGGCCTAACGGGTGCGGCGCGCGCAATTCCGATTTGGCTTCATAGCGAACGCAGACGGTTCCTTTCGGCCTAATTTCGTGTCCAATTCGGTCCTGACCATATTCCCCCGCTTACGCCAAATATTAGCAACTCGTTAATGGCAGAATTGGCACGGGTTATGCTGTGTGTTGTTCGTCTCATCTCCCATGACGCAAATCTTTATGGAGCGAGAAAGGAGCCACGGAAATGATCGGCACCGTTCACCAACTGCTCGATGAGCATGGCCAATTGCAGGCATCCGCCCGTGAGCTGAAATCAGACGCCGATCTTTACGCGGCTGGGCTTACGCCCTTCGCAGCTATACGACTTATAATCGCTTTAGAACAAACCTTCGAGGTAACGTTCGAGCAGCGCATGTTAAGTCGAAAAAGTTTCAGCTCGATCGATGCAATTGTAGCTTGCCTCAACGAATTGCAGCCACTCACCCGACGCCAGGTCAAGGCTGCTTAACCACTGATGTCCTGGATCGTCGTCTGATCGAGGCCGTTGACGCCTCTTGCGGCGGGCCAGCATTGAGACATTCCGGCCGGAACTAACGAAAGTGCCTTCTGGTACGCATAAGGGGACGGAACGAGAACGGATTGCCTGTCGGAAAACCCTCGCATCATGGTTTCCGCACAGTTTTCCATTCCGACAGTGCCAGCAAGCTTTTTGCTCGTGGGTTTGCCGAGCGACGATCCTCCGCGACAGTCGCCGGCCCAGAATAAGGAAGAAACCAATATGACGTTCCGTCCCCTGCACGACCGGGTCGTAGTCAAGCGCCTCGAGGGCGAAGAGAAGACCAAGGGCGGCATCATAATTCCCGACAGCGCCAAGGAAAAACCCCAGGAAGGCAAAATCGTCGCCGTCGGGCCGGGTGCCCGCGACGAAGCCGGCAAACTGGTGCCGATCGACCTCAAGGTCGGCGACAATATTTTATTCGGCAAATGGTCGGGCTCCGAAGTCAAGGTCGACGGCGAAGACCTGCTCATCATGAAGGAAAGCGACATCATGGGCGTCGTCAGCTAATGGCTCGCTCATTTTCGCGCAATTTTCCCTCGATCTCCCTAGGAGTTTAAAGACAATGGCTGCCAAAGACGTTCGTTTCTCCACCGACGCACGCGACCGCATTTTACGTGGCGTCGAAATTCTCAATAACGCGGTGAAGGTGACGCTCGGTCCGAAAGGCCGCAATGTCGTCATCG
>PLZT01000130.1 GCA_003152255.1 Methylocystaceae bacterium
TTATCACAAGACAGGCGCGGCGGTTTAGGCCGAAAAATGCCCGGTAAAGCGCCGTCATGGCGAGGCCGGCGGATCGAGAATCACGCCGATCACGCGCAATATCTCGACCATTGGCTCACCGTCATGAAGACCGACAAGAAGGCCATCTTCACCGCTGCCTCGAAGGCTTCCGAAGCCGTGACATTTCTTTCAGGCTTGCAGGGCGCATGAGCGCCCTGCCCCTCTTGCCGCTCCGCCTTCCCGATCGACTTATCTTCCGACATCACGGAGATTCCCATGAGTCTCAAACTCCTCACCCCGACGAGCGGGCGACTTATCTTCTGGGGCTTGCTGTTCGGCGGCAGCTTGAACAGGGTCCACGCGATCCTGACACACTCCGCGAGATTGCCCCCGTCTGCCGCTGGATGGAGCAGTGGCTCAACGAGTGGGAGCTTCTGCTTATCGCGCAGGGAACCGGCTATTATTTCGGCGATGAAGGCGACGATGGCCCCGTTTTTGTCGAAACAACGCCAATCAGGCGCGCCCCCCTGCCCGTCCGAATTCCGACGACGAGCGCGACGACCCAGAGATACCTTTTTAGGCGTCACAGCCGCGCTTATTCCGCGCTCTTGGCGGTCATCTCGGCCAATTCGCGGGCGCGTCTCGCGGCGCTGCGCGCGGCATTCGTGTCGAGTTGAGCTTTCGCCATTTCTCGGGCTCGGTCGTCGACAACCTCCTCGCTTGGCGAGCCGTCGAGATGGACGCGGACGGAATCGCGGAGAACGGCGCGGCAATAGTCGTTGCGGCTTTTCCACACATGAAACACGCCGCGCGTATAGCCGAGACTCCAGCCAAGGGCAGCGGCGACTTGAGGCAAGACGGAACTGGCCAGCGGTTTTACGTTTTTGGGGTCGTTAAAAATCGCGGGCCATTTGGCTTTCAAGACCTCGATTGCCGTCCGCGCCTCTTTGACCCCGCGTAATCTGTCCGCTTGGTATGGTGACTTTTCCTTGCCGCTTGGCGCGGGTGATGGTTGGTCGATTGGCGTTTCGAGCATTGTTTCAGATTAGCTCTTGATTCGGTGTGGCGTCTGCATCCTATGCACAGGACCCGTTACGCGAAAGCCGCGCACGCGGCCAATCATTCAAGGGTATTTATCCGGCGCCCTACCCTACTGGCCAGACAGCCAGTTTGCCGCCGTAAGCCGTTTGAGTGCGGCGAAATATGCCACGTTGGGGTCTCTGCCTGATTCTCATCGGCGTTAAATTCCCTATGGCGCGGCGTCACGCGCCGTCACGGGTCAGAAGATTCATCAGGTTCGACCTCCGGCTGTGGGGTGTCGGTCATGGCTAGGTCTCCAGCCCATCACTTTTTCATGTGAGCATGAAAACATGCAAGCATGTAGTCGCTTATCGTCTGGTCGGCCTCCAGCGCGGCCCGCTTGATCGCCTTCGCGGCGTCGGCGGGGATGCGGATTTGCAGCGGCACGATGCGAGGCTTTGGCGGCTCGGGCACCTTCGCCGGCTGTATTTGCTTCACCGGCTGCGCGGCCCTTGGCTGCTCTATCGGCGTAGCAAGGGTTTCCTCGGAAAGAACGAGCGCCTTAGCCATGGCTCACCGCCTTCGATGACTGCATGTTTTCATGCAAGCATGATTTTATGTTTCGCCATAATGCCGCGATCTCCTGCGCGGCTTGGCCTTTTGGTTCAGCCTCGGTGATCGTCTGTCCTGCGGCATAGGGAGAGCGATAGCCGATTCGGTCGGCTACAAAGGTCTCCGCGACTTGGCCATGCTTAGAAAGGATTGCGGCAGCCTGCGCGGTTATCAAGGTATTTGGTCGGACGCGGGTCAGCACGAAGACGAACGGAGCGCGTGATTGCTTGAGATTGCGAACTGTCACCGGCGCGGCGGTTAGATCGTCCTCCGATGGCTGAACGGGGAAGATCACCATATCCGCCAGCTTGAAAAGCTCGGATGCAATTTCCAGCCGCCCAGATGCCGTGTCGATCAGGCAATATTTCGCGCCGTGGGCTGCTATCAGGTTCAGCCCCTTTTGCAGGCCGGCAAATGGCAGATCGACTCGCGCCGGGGTCTCGGCCTCGCGCTTCGAGTGCCAAGCCGTAAGCGTCCCTTGCGGGTCCGTGTCGATCAGGAATGCCGGCCCGTCGCCAGCGCGCTCGGCTTCAACGGATAGATGCTTGCAGAGCATCGTCTTACCGCTTCCACCCTTTTGCGAGTTAATAACAATGGTTTGCATTGCTGCATGCCCTCATGTTCCTATGCTTCCATGCTCCTATGGTTGCAGGCTAGCATGCAACGTCTTTCCTATGAAAGAATGAACGCATGCGAATATGCTTCCATGCTCCTATGGTCGCAGGCCAGCATGCAACGTCTTTCTTATGTAAGCATGTTTGCATGCACGCATGCAAACATGCTTACATGCAACCCATCAGGCCGTCGCCGTGTCCGATAGACGGTCACGCCACGATGGAAAACTTGTCCGCGACGGCCTACCCCAGCGGACCCCGCTGGCGCGCCACCGATAAGAAAAAATTGAGCATGTGCGTTAACGCACGGCGTTGCATCGCATTCTGGGGTCTTATGCCTCCATGCCCGAAACGGGCGTGCGCAGACGGAACTTTCCGATGTTGACCTCAGCCATGCTTCGTCGCCTATACTGATCGCCATCGCCGCGCTCTCCATCTGCACGTTTTTCGCCGCCGAAGGCTTCGCGATGGCCAAGACCCACGCCGTCGCTCACTCCAAGCTGGACACGTCCGCGTCGGGTGGATGGGTTCACGGCTGATATACGAGCAGCGCGCGATGGCGCGCGGCGCCACGCCGGGATGGCGCGCCAACCTTAAGAAGCAATTTGCCACGTAAGACGGCGCCCGGTTTGCAGGCGATCCCTTTTGGCTTAAACGCCAAAACCGCATGAGTAAGAGGGAAGTCGCCATGTTGACGCCGGCCATGCTGCGCCGCCTATTGCTCGCCGCAATCGCCCTATCTCTGGTTCGCGTTTTCGCCGTGGAAACCTTCGCGATGGCGAACACGCACGCGGGCACCCGCTCCAAGCCGGCCACGTCCGCGCCGGGCGGTTGGATTTTCGGCTGACACCTGGATGCCAAAGGGATCGACAATGGCCGCCATCACTCTTTTGATCTTTGCTTGCGCGCTGGGCACCATGCTCGCGGCTGAACTCGCGCCATAGCCGCGCCAGCGCCCTTTCGAGCGGTGTCGGCTCCCTCGCCGCCTCACTTCATTACGGTGCAGGCGGCGCATGTGTTGGGGTAGTCGGAAAGAAAGAGCCGCAGGACATGGAACAAATCGGCCGCGCGTTCATGCGCCCCCAACTCCATGAAGCGCCAAAAATCACCGAGCATCATCTGGCACACGACCTTCTCGCCCCGTTTCAGGTTAAACAGGTAGCTCATAAGCAATGACTTATGTCGGGTGGACGGGATGGCGCATAAGAGCAATTGATCCGGCGCAAGCCCCACGAATTCAGCGCACTGCGTCATGGTAATCATAGCGCAATCTCCACGCAAATACCCCGGGATGGTATTTTGCCATATCTTGGTTTTATTTTTATGACGGCTTGAGTAATGCCACAAGGACTTAGCGTTGCTGCGCCGCACACACATTATGCTGCGACGCGTCACGCTATAAACCTTGAAAACATGGCGGAAGCGTGACCGTGGCGTGGGACTTCTTGAAAAACGCGCCGTTTTTCTCTTGGCGGGCCGCCCAGTCCGCCTTGCCGCGGCAATTCATTGG
>PLZT01000034.1 GCA_003152255.1 Methylocystaceae bacterium
GGGCGCGCAGCGCCATTATTCCGATCTGGCCATCGAAGCCGCCCTGACTTTGCGAGCGGTGTTTCGATTGGCGCTTCGCCAGAGCGAAGGCCTGATCGGATCTATCATGAAAATGCTGGAGATCGACCTGCCGGTTCCATCGAGACGGTTCTCGATGCGGCTCCTTGATAGTCCGTATTTCGGCTTTCGTGCTCCCGCTCAAGATCGGGGGCTGCTTTAAATTGTGCATCGCACAATTTCGTAGCAATTTTGTTGTGCGGCGCATATATAAAGGTGTGCCGGGGTTTCAGTTGCTCCATAGAGTGAGCGACCCGACGTTCAGGAGAAACAATGAGCGATAATTTCGAAAATATCCCGCAGCTGGTCAAAAATCAGCAGGACGCGGTCAAGACAACTGTCGAGGCTTTCCCAAAGGCCGCGCAACGGGTCTCTGCGGAGACGGCGGACTATTCAAAGCAGTACTTTAAGAACTGGACTGACTTCGCGGAGAAATTGCGCGGCGTCACTACCTTCGACGAGGCCATCAAGCTTCAGACTGAGTTCGCCAAGTCGTCGTACGAGTCCTTCGTCGCGCAGTCGACGAAAATGTTCGAGCTGTTCACCAGCCTCGGCAAGGAAGCGTACCAGCCCATCGAGACCAATCTCACCAGGGCGACGGATCTCGCAAAGGCGCAGGTTGAAGCTGTGACAGATGCCGCTACGAAAGCGCCGTTCAAGTCGGGCGTTAACGCCCGTTAATTATCATAGGCGAACAGGCTGAATACGCATTCTGGAACGCCCGCTATTTTAGCGGGCGTTTTGTTCTACATGGCCGGCCACGGCAACGCCCCATCCCCTGACGCCGGATGGAATTGCGGGACGGAACTCTTCGTACAGCCGATAGGCTATTGACGCCAATTCTTGCGGTTCATGCGCGCCCGCCAATGAGGCCATAGCGTTGCGTGCGTCATCGAGGACGTCGCCGAAAGCACGAGTGAGATAATTCATGACCGAAGCCGGATTTGTCGGCTGATCTTTCTGAAGGGCCCGAATGCCAGCTTCCGTGTGGACCGCCGGAACCTTGCGGTTTAGCAAGTCGATTGAGAGCGCCCCCTTCTCTCTATGAAGCTGCCGCCGCTTTTCTTTGATTGCTTCCGGCGTCGGCTCGAACAGCCCCAGAGCTTTGCCCTTCGAATAGGCGTTGAGGCCAGCTACGGCCCGACCCAGCGTTAGCGCTTCCTCCCACTCGAAACCACTGCTGTCCGGCTAGGAACTGAATAGATTCAGTTGGTTATCATAATCCTCCGAGTTCGATTTGGATCGACTGCCCTGCAAGGCCTGGGAAACGGGCATTTTCTCGAAAAGCGTGAGCGAGAAAATCTGTAACAAAGTGTAGAGCGAGGCGTCGAGGCCGAGACGCTTTTTTATGATCGCGATGAGCACGTAGACGCTGACGGAAATCCAGATTTGCGTCTTGACGGCGTTTTCGGTCGTGCCGAAGAATCGCTTGATGCGCAGGTGTTGTTTCGTCCATTTGAAAAACAGCTCCACCTGCCACCTCATTTTGTAGAGGGCGCAGATCGTCGATGCGGGCAAGGTGAAATTGTTGGTCAGAAAGACGAACGTCTTGCCGGTTTCGGGATCGTTGAATTTGATGCGCCTGAATTTTTCTGGGTAGCGCTTGCGGCTGGCGTGGCCTTCGAGAACCATTGTGTGATCGCACACGAGGCCGGCGCTCCGATCAATCGCGGCCGAATATAAACGCCGCCAGACGAAATTGGATTTTGCGCGCGTGACGAAGAAGGCTCCAGCCTGGTGCATCGCATAGAGGCGCGCGAAATCGAGATAGCCACGATCCATTACATAGAATGCGCCGGGCTCCGTCGGCAGGATGTCCAACACGCGCACATCGCCCATTTTCCCGTCGGAAATGTGAAGGAAGCTTGGAATAGACCCGCGCAAATCCAGCAGCGTGTGCATCTTTACGGCGGCCTTCGTCGAGCGAAACGACGCCCAAGGAAACAGCGACAAACACAAATCGATCGTCGTCGAGTCCAGCGCATACACGACGTTGGCGAGATCGAGATCGAGGCTGTCTTGGGCATACAGCGACCGCGCCTGCTTGATGAGATGTCCGGCAAACGTCGCGTAAATTCGCCAATCACGTTGTTCGTTGGCGTCCGCCAGCGTCGAACGGCGCACGGGACTGCGAAAGCCCATGTGGTAGAGCTTGGACGCTTGCGCATCCAAACAGACTTCGATGTCGCGGAGGCTTTCTCGATAGGTCAGTTGCGCAAACGCCATGGCGCGAAATTGCTCGGCGCAGGAGAGAGAGCGCACACGATCGTTGCCATCGTGACGATCCACAATGCGATGAAATGTCTTCCACGGCAGAAAATCCATGAGCTGAGCAAAGAGAGTTTTGCCTGTGTGCATTGACGGCCCCAACGACGACGATGACGCTGGAAACCGGTTCTATCCGCCAAACTCAGTTGAAATCGGGGACAGGCTAAAATTGCCAGAACATGTCAAGGTCACAATATGTTGCACGCGGCCAGATCGGCTTTAACCGGACAACAGTGACTCGAAACCAAGACGCGTAGCGACCACAGCCGCCCAGAGCGTGAGCACCGGCGCGCGATTAATTTCAATCCAGTGACGCATGCGATAGGCCGGCTTTGCCGCATACAACAATGCGATGTGGGAATCCGAGACGCTAACGGTGATCCCTGAGGCACGGGCGATGGCGGAGCAAGTTCTCAGCGGAACCAACCTTTGCCTCCGCAACCCAAGTGGTACAGAGCGGTGACGGCTGGAATGCTGCCGCCCCGACTGCGTATAGCCTTCGGGCTGGATTATGGTCAGGCCGAACAGCGCATCGCCGAATCCATGATCAAATG
>PLZT01000407.1 GCA_003152255.1 Methylocystaceae bacterium
GCAAATCCGGCGGCGTCGCCTTTCGCGCATCTCGCGCCTTACCGCGCGACGGAAGTTGAACTGCCGCAAGTCGTGGAACTGTTTGTCGCCGGGCACGGTTCCGACGCAGCGGAATTCGAGATGCATGTCGTCGATCCGGCTGCGATGGCGCGCGCAATTCTTGAAGCAGGCGCGCTGGCGCGTAACGGCGGACGTGAGCGACCAAAGCCTGAAGGAATGGCTGCGCAAATCGTCGATGCCGCAGCAAGGGCACGCGAGACCGAGCCGGAACTCCCGAATGATCCGATCGCCCGCGCGATCGTTCTGGCAGGCATGAAGCGCCGCAACGAAATCTAAACGGAAGGATCAGCAACATGGTGAAAGACATTTCACGCCTGGAGGCCCTGGAAGCCGCCCTCGCGGAACAGCAAGCCAAGACCGCGAATTTCGAAGCCGAAATCGCAACTTTGAAAGCGCAAGTCGCGCCGCCCGCGCCCGTGAAGATCGCGCAGCCGAAGCCGATCGAAGACGAAGGAACGCGCGTGAGTTATCCGGCGCCGATGTCAACGTTCGTCATGCCTTCGCCGGACGAATTGAAGCGGCTCCTTGCCATCGTGCTCGCTAAATTCCCTCGGCTCGCGCCCGACATGACGGACCGATGGGCGGATAACAACGAAATTAAATTCGCCGGGCAATTCGCCGCCGCATTTCGTGCGGTCGGAATGATGCATCGCGCCGATAAACCTGACAAAAAACACTACCCCTCATATTTCATCGATCACGGCGATGATTTGTTGCGCGCGCTCGGACCTCATGCGGAGATCGGTCCAGCATTTTTGCCCGCAGTGTTGGCGTGGGGCGACGTTCCTGTTAGCGATTGGCGTATCGACGGCGTAACGTTGGAAATCGGCCTGAACATTTTTCGCATTGGCCGGCCAGCGACCGACGCATGGCGCCGCGTGTTGTCGACCGGCTCCGCCATCGCTTTGATCGCGCCGCCGTCTTCGCGCAGTTATCCGATGCTACAATTCCGCGTCGACAACGTGGCGTAACCCTCTTCGGCGCGGCGACCTAAGAGCGCTGCGCTTGAAGCCAACGCCGCTCGTTTTTGGAACGGGGCGAGCGGCGCTGTGTGTTTCAAGACTTCGACGCTTGTGTTGCTTCAAGCGTCTTGAGGCCAGCGCCGCGAACGGGTTTCCTTCCCCTTCGCGGCGCGCGGGCCTATCGATTTAGGAAATAGAAATGTCACAAGAAGAAACGCTGCGATTAGTTGCAACCGTGTCCGACAAATTCAGCGGCCCGATCGCGGCTATGCGCAAGTCTCTCGAAGGCTTGACGCAGCGCAACGTCGCGTCGCACAAGGCCGGACGGCAAGCCGCGCTGGCGCATGAAAAAGCGTTCGTCGATCTGCGCAAGGCCGTCAAGGAAACTGGCGAGCACGTCAAGGGCATCCTTGAGCCGGCGATGGGCGCGCTCGGGATTGGCGCGATCTCGACCGGTGCGGCGATCGCTGGCGTGACGGCGGCGATTAAGGGCTTCGCTGATTCATCGCGCAGCCTCGAATTCGCCCGCAAGGAAACCGGCCTCGCGATTAAGTTGTTGCGAGAATACGAAGCACTCGCGCCGACCATCGGCTCGACGCCCGAAGCCATGGACCAGGGGTTTAGGAAGCTCGCTGGAAATCTCGATCAGTGGCGTCATCGCCTCGGACCTTTAAGAGAATTTTTTAGCAGCCGCTTTGGCGAGGGCGCGTCTTACATCCGTCAACTCGGGGAGGAGCTGGTCCACACAACTGACAATGCGAAGGCGCTCAGCAAGATCAATGCGCTTGCGGCGATGATGCCGAAGGAGAGCGAACGCCGCGCGTTTTATGAGGCTATGGGGCTCGATCCGAACCTCGCGCGGAAGAAAGGTCGGGAACTCACCGACGCGCTTTCAGCCATTGGCAAACGCATTGGCGAATTAACCCCGGCCGATGAGGCGAAAGGCCTCGCCGCGGCGGAGGCATTCGACCGCATTCGCGAATCGGTCAGCAAGCTAAAGGACGAAATCGGCTCAGAACTTGCGCCAGCGATGGCGCAAATGACCGACTCAGTGCGGGAATTCATCTCCGCCCATGGCGAAGATCTCCGCAAGCTGTTTGTCGACGTTGCGCACGCGATAGAAACGGCCCCATGGAAGGAATGGGGCAACGATGTCCGCGACGCGGCGAGCAAGATCGATGGCGTCGCACAGAGCATCGGGGGCTGGAAGGTCGCTCTAGAGGGATTGATCGCGGTGAATGTTTTGGCGTGGCTCGCGCCGATAGCCACGATTATCGGCCCGATGGGCGTTGCTATAGGTGCAGCCGTTGCTGGCCTCGTTGCGGTGGCAGCCAAAATCAAAGAACTGAATGAGGCAAACGCCGGGGCGTCCGGCAATACCAAAGACGTTTTCGAGCGCATGCGGCATGCCGAGTCGGCGTCCAAGGTGTTCAACCGCATGCGTCACGGGGAAGCGCCCCCGAAAGCCAAGGTGCCGAGGGCAGCCGAGGAGCCGGCCGAAACTGGCGTCCACGCGGCGGCGCGCGCGATCCGAAAGAAAATCTCGGGCCCGGAGGATGAGGCGCCCCATTATGGACGCCTGACACCCATCAGTTACGGCGGCGATACCGGAGCAGCGTCTTTCCGCGGAGAAGACATCCTCCAGAGAGCGGTTCTCAAGGGAACGACCGAAGGCACTCGGGTTGGCGTGTTGGACGCATTCCGTGCGTGGGTTCAGGAACGTCGCCAAGGCGCAGGCGGATTCACAAACGCCAATTACCAGCCCGGCGCGTCGGGTGGCATGGGCGGTGGCTATGGCGGCCTTGGAGCTGGCGTTGGCGCGCCCGAAGGCGGCGGAGCTAAACGCGAGACTCCAGAAGGCGGCGGGGCGGGGCGCGAGGCTCCAACCGCCAAATCACCGGCGTCGCGCAGCGAGCCATCCGAGGCGGCTGCTGCGCGGGCGATGAAAGACTTCGCCGCCGGCGGAAACGAGCAGGCAGGCGGAAATCCAACTTTGGCGCAAATTGTCGCCGATGCTCGGTCAAAAGCGGCGGCTCGGGGCGTAGACCCTGATTTAGCAACGGGTATAATTTTGGGTGAAAGCGGACTCCATAAGCCCGGAGATCGACGCAAAAATTCGTCGAATTGGGATGTTAATGGGCCGTCTTATGGCGCATGGCAGTTGCACACACCTAGAGGACTTGGCTCTGAGTATTTGAAAGAGCACCCAGGTTCCACGTTAGATGTATCAGCATGGCGGTCGCATAACGCGTTCGCGATTGATCGAATAGCTAGGCATGGCACTGGCGATTGGATGTCCGTCCGGGATCGTGGAGGCGTCGCGAACATTACGCGGCAGGGTCACGCATGGGCGGTTAGATATGCAAATGAGGTGGCTGCGGCATCTCGCGCCGTAGATGAACGCAAACAGGCCGCCAAACGCGAGGCCCCGAAGAGCGAGACCCATCCCGCCGTCAAGGGCATGAACGAGTGGATCGAGAAGCAGCGCGGCGCGCATCCCGACGGCGCCCATCACATACATCGTCCCTGGGACGGGAGAATCGGTCACCGCCAGCCGCTCAGCGCCGACATCGGACGATACATCGCAAACGGCGGCGGCATAACCAGTCAAGCGCATAAAGTCACCGGCGACGCCTCGTTGAAAATATCTCTAGCCGGGTTCCCGAAGGGCACGAAGACAAAGGCGGAGATCAATGGGCTGTTCAAAACTTTGACGATGTATCGCGGACTCGCGGCGCCGATGGCGGGGCAAGAGTCGTGAGCGTAGCGGGCGTCTCGCCATTGCAATGAGCTTCGAAGGTCCCTATCCTTCGCCCATCGATTTTCGGCCTGACGACTTGGACTTGCTTTGGAAACGAAGCCGCTAACGACCTCTCCAAACATCGATCGACCGGCCCTGCGCATACGGGCCAACCTTATGAAACATGCTTGGAGAGATGACATGGCTACCGGCACAGTGAAATGGTTCAATGGTCAAAAGGGCTTCGGATTCATTCAGCCGGATGATGGCGGCTCGGACGTTTTCGTTCATATCAGCGCCGTCGAGCGCGCGGGGCTACGCGGCCTCGCCGACGGCCAGAAGTTGAGCTATGAAATCGAGCCGGACCGCCGCACCGGCAAGTCCTGCGCCGATCAGCTCAAGGAAATCTGAGATGCCCTTATCTGCTCGCCGCTGGCGCCCGCACAGGAAGCCTCCGCGATCTTCCGCCGCAAGGCGATCTATGAGGAGTTGCACCCGGAGACGAAGGCGGGGGTGGCTCAAGCGGCTGGCATGAACAAAGCGCTTGGGCGTGGAGACGTGAGCGACAATTTGTCGTTCACGAACTCGACGGCGGACGCGACCGGAAAAGACCGACGCACCATTGAGCGCGCCAACGCGCGCGGAGAAGCCCTCGGCGACGACCTCGGCGCAGTGATGTGTCGCTGCAAAACAATGCGGGCAACAGCGTTGAGCGGATTGGCGAAGGCCAGCCGGCGCGATGGAAGCTCCTGTAGCTATCGGCCTCTAATACAAAGAACCACACCCAAGACGGCGGCGAGGATTGCGACCGTCAACGCTACCCCGCGCCAGTCGTAACGGTCGCGGAGCGGGAGCTTGGCCCACTCCGCTCGCGCGTCGTCGTCCCGGTTCTGTTGGCCGCGATAGCCCATCGCTATATGGCTTGTTTAATAAGAGAAAATTTCTTCCCCTCAAATCTGCATAGGTTCTTCGTCATCCTCGCCCAAAAACCAATATTATAACGATAAGCCTTTTCTCCGAACACCATTTCTTCAGCTGAATTCCACGAAAGTAACAACAAAGCGTGGAATGCGGGCTCTTCATCTGCGGAGAATTTACTCATTTCCGCGTGCGCTTGATCTATTGAGATTCGCTGTTCTTGCACAGAAGACAGTAACTCAAAATATCTTCTCTTCATAAGAGAATGGGCGCATGCTCTATTAGAAAGATCAAAGACCAGATCAACAGCGCCAAAAACTGCAGCTATAGCTCCGAACATGCCCTTTATTGGAAGAATATCGTTTAACGCGTCTATTACGGAGCTTGCCCCGAATATGATTACGAAAAACATGAGCCATCTATGAGCGCCGTTCAGAAAACCTTCCCGCGCGGCGTGATACCGCGCGTTCATCAAGCAATCGACGCGAAAGGCGTCTATCTCGGCGGTCGTGGGCCCGGATGCCTTATGGCCCCATCCTGGCCCGGCACTGGGCTCGGCCTCGGGGGCGGGGGCGGGGGCGGGGGCGGGGGTGGTGGTGGCGGTGGCGGTGGCGGCTTCGGGGGATTGCTCATTTGCTGAAATTTGGTTCGCCATGATGACAGCCACTCCCGTTTCGTGCTAAGGTCACCTAGCATGACGAAGAGGTTCGTCAATATCGATGCGTGCGGGGATCGCAGCCCCCGCCCATCACCCTTTGTATAAACCTTAGAAGTCCAGCTGGCTAGCCTCACGCCTCCAAATGCCGCTGCCAATATCCGCCGAAGTCGACGCTCGGCATGGCCTTTATGGCGTGCCCTTCCTAACCCTCACGCCCGCCCCGCCGCCGTTCTCGGCGATGAACTCGACTCCGGCGGATGACCTACGCGAGGTTCTCGATCACGTTGGCGGGGCCGGCGCTCGCCTTTAGGACCGGTCGGCATCCCGGGTTTCTCGTATGATTTCAGGAAATTCTCGCCTGACCATTGATTTCTGCATTATCTAAATCGTCGCGCGTTTTCATGTAATGCACAATCTCTTCGACCAATTCATCGAAATCCGATCCTGAAGGGTTGAGATTGGTCTCAATCACAAGGGTGCGTGTTGTGGTGCCGTCCTTGGAGACGACCACCGCGACATGTTGCGACCGAATATGCCGATTGCTGATCATCGAAATCCCCTATGCTTTGCGCCAAGCACAACAGGCACATTGGCCCAGCGCGAGGGCGCGTCAAGGGGCTAATATTTCAAACCGTTGCCGCCGCTATTCGTCATTCTCGGCGCTCGAGTCTTCGAGCGGGATTGTCGCCGGCCTGGCGCTGGTCGGTTCAAGAGGCTGCGGATCATGGCGCGTATGCGGTAAGCCGTTCAAGGGCCTCCACGCGGCAACGAAACAATCCAGCCGTTCCTCCGTCCGCGCGTTCCACCATTCGTCGTCGTGGAAGATGATGATGAATGGCAGCACATAGAACCCGCGACCGTCATGTGCGCGGACCTGGACAATTTGCCCTTCGGCAGGCG
>PLZT01000585.1 GCA_003152255.1 Methylocystaceae bacterium
GGTGAATAAGACGGGCTAGCGTCGTGGTGCCCACAGGCCCACGCGAACGCGCGGCGCGCACGAGCTAGAGCAAACGCAACCATCCGCCGCCGCCGCCACCGGCGCACGAATGGCGATAGAACTCGCGCAGTATGCCCTGATCGTTTTGGATTAGAATGCCGTCGGATTGACGCCAGCGCGTCCAGCTCCACGCCCTTGTCGCGTAACCCAGCCGCGCCTTGCGCATGGCGGCGTTTATCAACAGTGCGTTTGTCCTGAAATGGACTGTTGGCCGATTCCTGTCGGTTTAAACCTTGTTCTGGCTTGCTTGGCGTAGCCCGAGACCCCGACGTCACGCCTGTTCCGCGCGACTTAGAGCAACGCCACTACCCGCCGCCGCCCGCGCCTCTCGCCATCAATATAGCTCTGTGCCAAGCCCCGAACAACGTGACAAAGCCAGAGCCATGTCGGATTACTGCTCGTTGAGCATGCGCTTCAGCAACTCGATGACTTCGCCGAGTCCTTGGTCCTTCAAGGCGAGATCCTCGATCTTGCGCACCGCATGCAACACAGTGGTGTGGTCGCGACCGCCGAAGCGCCGCCCAATTTCCGGCAGCGAGCGCAGCGTCAGCGTCTTCGAAAGATACATCGCGATCTGGCGCGGACGCACGACATTGAAGGTGCGGCGCGACGACAGTATGTCGGCGCGCGACACGTTGAAATGACTGGCCACCAGCTTCTGAATGTCGTCGATCATTACGCGCTTGAGGTATTGCGTGCGCACCAGGTCGCGTATCGCGACTTCCGCCGTCGCGACGCAGAGCGGCGCGCCGTTCAAGGTCGAATGCGCGAGCAAGCGATTAACGGCGCCCTCGAGATCGCGGCCATTGGTCGTAATCATCTTGGCGACATAGGCGATCACTTCCGCCGGCACGGAAAAACCCTGCTGCCTTTCACGCGCGGCGGCGACGCGCGCTTCCAGAATTTTGACGCGCAGGCCTTCGTCCAGCTGTCCAATGTCGACGCACAGACCGCCCTTGAACCGCGACAAAACCCGCTCGTCCAGAGTTTCGAGTTCGGACGGCGGGCGATCCGCCGCGACGACAACCTGGCGCCCTGCGTCGATCAGCGCGTTCAACGTATGGCAAAACTCCTGCTGAATGGATTTGCCCTGCAAGAATTGCACATCGTCGATAATCAGCATGTCGATCGCGCGAAGGTTTTCCTTAAAGGCGATCGAGGTGTGCGCGGTCAGCGACAAAACGAAGCTGCTCATGAATTTTTCCGCCGTCAAATAGACGACGCGCCGCTTGTTTTCATAAGCCGCATGGGCCATCGCGTGCAGCAGATGCGTCTTGCCGAGGCCAACCGCCGCATGGGTGTAGAGCGGGTTGAAAAAAGGCGCGATGTCGGCCGAGCGCTGTTCGGCGACGCGGCATGCCGCCGCGTAAGCAAGCTGGTTCGACGGGCCGACGAGAAACGTCGAGAAGGACAGTCGACGATCCAGCGGCGAACCGTTGAAGCCGTCGGTTTCTTCTCGCACGGCGGGCTTGCCGGCGGCGCGGCGCGACGACGCGGAGTGGAGCTTTTGATCCTGTGGCGCGGGAGCGGTTCGCTCCGCTTCAGCCTCGCGTGCTTTAACCTTGCGGCCTGTCGAGCGCAACTCGATCGTCACGCGCTCGACAGTCCCGAATTCGGTTGCGACGCGCGCCCTTATGCGATCCAAATAATGCGTTTGCACCCAGCTCTTGAGAAATTTCGTCGGAACGGTCAGTTGCACGCCGTCGCCATCGACACGCTCCAATTCGAGACCCGTAAACCAGGAATCATAGATCGCGTCGCCCAGCTCCGCGCGCAAGCGCTGGCGCACACGCTCCCAGCGAAGAAGATCTTCGCTCGTGAAGCCGCGAGGAAAGGGTGGAGAATCCGTGCTGTCGGACATGATGCGCCTTGGCGAAGAGGACACGCGCGCTCCAGCGACGACATAGAGTCGCTCGGAGACATTGCGGAGTTTTGATGGAAAGCGAAGAAGTCGGCGACGAGAGCGTCGTCAGAGGAGTGCGCGTGGTTGCGCCAAGGACCCCGTTTGCGGAGGGCTAATCGCAAGTTCACGCGACGGGACGCAAGTCGGATGCCCGAAAGCAGCCGCGCCCCGATGACGCGCGTTCATTCGCGCACGCGTCGCTATGGAGACAGTTCGAATTTTGTCGGACTTCCTCGCAAACGCCATAAGATTCCTCCAATCCAGCAAAGCCGCCACTTTACTGGAGCTCTAAGCCAAGCGTCGACGTCGTACGACAGCGCCCGCCGAACTCATCGAAAAAACGTTGTGTCGAACCCCCGCTTGATAAACTCAAGGCCCAATCTTTTGACGGACAGGCGATTGCAAACCGCCCTAGCGTCGCTGGATTTGAGATACGCGCGCCAACCGCCTAACGCCGACTGGCTCTTTCTCGTTCGGTTCTTAAAAATTACACACGCGCTTCATTGAAGGCAATGCTCGCATTCGGCGTTTTGATCCGCATTGCGCGGCGCCGTTGCGCGGCCTTCGTTAGGAGGCCTTGCAAATCAATGCTTCGTCACCCGCAAAGAGACATGTTTGCGATGGGTCAAAAAAATAT
>PLZT01000166.1:0-4535 GCA_003152255.1 Methylocystaceae bacterium
GTCGACTCCAACGTGCTGATCTACGAGCGCATCCGCGAGGAGCAACATGCGGGGCGCTCGATTCTGGCCTCGCTCGACGCCGGCTTCAACCGCGCCTTCGCGACCATCGTCGACTCCAATGTGACGATGTTCGTCGCGGCGGCGATCCTCTATTTCCTTGGCGCCGGCCCGGTGCGCGGCTTCGCCGTGTCGCTCGCGCTCGGCATTTTGACCAGCATCGTGACCGCCGTGACCATGACGCGCATGATGATCGCCGTCTGGTATCACCGCGCGCGTCCGACGCGCCTGCCGATCTGAGGGGCCACATCCAATGAAACTTCTGCGCCTCGCCCCGGAGAACACCAAGTTCCCCTTCATGCGGTTTCGCCGCGTGAGCTATCCGCTGTCCGCCACGCTGTCGATCATCGCCGTTTTGCTGTTCGTTTTCGTGCATATGAATTTCGGCATCGATTTCGCCGGCGGCATGGTGATCGAACTGCGCGCCAAGGGCGGATCGGCGGAAGTCGGCACGCTGCGAACGCTCGCCGAAAAGCTCAATCTCGGCGAGATCGAGGTGCAGGCTTTCGGCAATAAGTCCGACGCGACGATGCGCTTTGGCCTGCAACCCGGCGGCGACGTGGCGCAGCAGGCGGCCGTGGAGCGCGTGCGCGCGGCGGTCGAAAACGATTATGAACTGCGCCGCGTCGAGGTCGTGGGGCCGCGCGTCTCCAACGAATTGGTGCAGTCGGGCACGCTCGGCGTGGTGCTGTCGATCATCGCGGTGCTCGGCTATTTGTGGTTCCGCTTCGAGTGGCAATTCGCGGTCAGCGCCGTCATCGCGACGATGCACGATCTGCTGCTGACGGTCGGTTTCTTCGCGCTGACGCAGCTCGAATTCAACACCACCTCGATCGCCGCCATTCTCACCATCGTCGGCTATTCGCTCAACGAGACGGTCGTCGTTCTCGACCGTATTCGCGAGATGATGCGCAAATACAAAAAAATGAGCACGGCGCACATCATCGACATGTCGATCAACGCCGTGCTGCCGCGCACGATCATGACCGCGACGACGGTGTTTCTCGCGCTGCTGTCGCTGGCGATTTTCGGTGGCCAGGTGATCCGCTCGTTTTCGCTGGCGATGATCTGGGGCATCGTCGTCGCCACTTATTCGTCGGTGTTCATCTGTTCGCCGATGCTAATTTATCTTGGTCTGCGCACCGACGATGTTGAGCGCGCGAAAAGCTCCGACGACGCGCCGGCCGAGGACGCCGCCGCGCGGAAGACGGATTCCGGCAAGACCGATTCGGGCAAGGCCAAAACCGCCGCGAAATCCGCCAGGCGCGCCAAACCCTCCAGCGCCTGAGCGCCCCGCGATGACGGAGACCGAGGGCTTCGTTCCCGGACGGCACAGGATCGAGGATTATGGCGGCGGCGGTTTCCGTTTCGCGGATATGTCGCATCGGGGCTCGATCCTGGCGACCCCTTCCGGCGTGCGCGCGCTGGCGCTGTCGAAGGCGAGCGAAATTGACGCCGAGCCCCTCGATCTCATGTTGAGCGATCCCGGCGGCCGCGCCGATTTACTCATCGTCGGGACCGGCGCCGATCTCGCGCCGCTTCCCGCCCCGTTGCGGGCGAAACTGCGCGCCGCTGGCGTCGGCTGCGAGACGATGTCGACCGGCGCCGCCGTGCGGACCTACAATATGCTGCTCGATGAAGGCCGACGCGTGGCCGCGCTGCTGATCGCGGTTTGAGATGAGCGCTCCCGCCAATGCCGCGCGCGAGGCGGAGCTTGCCCAGCATTACGCGCTATGCGAGTCCGCGTTGCGCGAAAAGGACCGCGATCTCTGGCTCGCCGCCTTGTTCGCCCCGGCCGAACGGCGCCGGCATCTTCACGCGCTTTACGCCTTCTGGATGGAAATCGACGAGGTGCGGGCGAAGGTGACGCAGCCGCTGCTCGGCGAGATGCGTTTGCGCTGGTGGGCCGACACGCTGGAGGCGCCGGGCGGGGAGGGAGGCGCCGCGCATCCCGTCGCCGACGCCGTAATGGACACCATCGCCGCGCGCGGACTGTCGCGGGTCGAATTCGCGACCTTTCTCGACGCGCATGTCGTCGATCTTTACGACGACCCCGTGGAAACCCTCGCGGGGCTGCTCGCCTATTGCGACGCGACCGTCGGCGCCGTGCTGCGCTGGAGCGCCGCGTGCCTTGGCGGGCGCGCGAACGCCGAAGCGGATCGCGTTTTGGCGGACGCCGGGACGGCGCTGGGGCTGACGCGCATCTTGCGCCGACTGCCGCTGGGCGGCGGGCGGTTCGTGCCGCTCGAATTGCTGGACCGGCATGGCGTCTCGCCCGACGATGCGCGCGCGGGCGTCG
This sequence comes from Methylocystaceae bacterium, assembly GCA_003152255.1. The sequence goes on from PLZT01000166.1 coordinate 2,357, forward strand.
ACTCAGGCCCGCTGCGTTCGGCGCTGGGCGAATTGCGCGCGCTCGCGNNCTTTACCTGGAGCTTATGTCGCGGCGGGACTATAACCCGTTCCACTGGGTCGCCGAGCCGCAACCCTGGCGGCGGCAATGGCGCCTTTGGCGCGCCGCGCGCGCGGGACTTTGACGCAAGACGGACGAAAGCGGGAAGCCCGCGGTTGGAGCGAAGCGATGCCGAACAGGATCGAGGACGATTTCGGCGAGGCGGCCCGCCATTTGCGGGTGGACACGCTCGTCATGCTGCGCTGGTCCGCCATCATCGGTCAGACCTTCGCGCTGATCTACGTCTATCACTATCTGAAGTTCGATTTCCCGATCGGTCTGTGCTTCGTCGCCGTCGCGACCTCGACCGCGTTGAACATCGCGTTGCGCGCCGGCACGCCGCGCAGTTTTCGGCTCGACGACAGCGAGGCGGCGGTCTTGCTCGCCTTCGACATTCTGGAACTTGCCGCGCTCCTCTATCTAACCGGCGGCGTCGTCAATAGTTTCGCCATGCTGTTCCTGGCGCCGGTGATGATTTCGGCGGTGTCGCTCCCGCGCAAATTGACGCTATTGCTGGGCATATTGATGGTCGCGGCCGCGACGCTGCTGACCGTGGAATATCTGCCGTTGCCCTGGCGCACTGGCGAGCCGCTGCAGTTTCCTCTGCTCTATCGCCTAGGCGTCTGGTCCGCGCTGGTGCTCAGCGCCGCCTTCGTCGGGCTTTACGCGGCGCGTGTCTCGGACGAGGCGCGCCAGCTCGCCGGCGCCCTGTCCGCCACCGAACTGGTGCTGGAGCGCGCGCAGCATTTGACGCAACTCGACGGGCTGGCCGCCGCCGCCGCGCATGAGCTGGGAACGCCGCTCGCGACGATCACCCTCATCTCGTCCGAATTGCAGAAGATGGCGCCCGATACCGCGCCGGCGATGAAAGAGGATCTGGCGCTGCTGGCGCAGGAGGCGCGACGCTGCCGCGAAATCCTGCGCAAGCTGAACTCGCTGGGCACGCAGGAAGCGCATGTGCTGAATGTGCTGGCGATCGAGACACTGATCGAGGAAGTCGTGGAACCGCTCCGCGATCAAGAAGTGGAAGTGATCGTAACGAAGGAAGGGCCGGCCCCCGCTCCTCTTTGCGCGCGCAATCCGGGCATTTTATACGGCCTCGGCAATCTTGTCGAAAACGCGGTCGATTTCGCCAGATCGAAAGTGTGGATCGATGCGCGCTGGACGCCAATATATGTCAGCATCTCCATTCAGGACGACGGGCCGGGCTTCGAGCCGAGAATATTGGATCGGGTCGGCGACCCCTATGTGAGCGGCGACTCCTCGGAACGACGGGTGAAGGCCGAGCCCGACTCCGGCCTTGGACTCGGGCTTTTCATCGCCAAGACTTTGCTGGAGCGCTCGGGCGCGTTGGTGGAGACCGCCAACGTCGATCCGCCGCGCACCGGAGCGCGCGTGACGGTTACTTGGCCGCGCGCCGCCTTCGAAAGGCGCACGCAGGCGTGAGCTGGGGTTTGAGACGTGTGGGGTTGAGACGTGCCGTCCGGTGGTTTGCCCGACGCGGGCGCGAGATGGCAAATTTCACTTGCTTTGACCGCGAGGTTCCGAAACGGGGCATCTTGCCGATCCGGGCAATGCAGTTAAAGTGAGATGATATAGATCAAATGGGGACGAGACGCATGACGGTCGAAGACAAACACGACGTCGATCATGAAGACGCTATGGAGGCCGACCACGGGGAGACGGCGGAGCCGCCGAGCGAATTGACGCTGCTAATCGTCGACGACGACCGGCCGTTTCTCAATCGCCTCGCTCGCGCGATGGAGGCGCGCGGATTCGCCGTCACGGCGGTCGAATCGGTGGCGGACGGGTTGGCCGCTTTGGAAAGCCACCCTCCCGCCTTCGCCATCATCGACATGCGTCTTGGCGACGGCAACGGGATCGACGTCATTTCCGAGTTGAAGGCCAAGCGGCCGGACGCGCGCGGCGTGATCCTCACCGGCTACGCCAATATCGCGACCGCCGTGACGGCTGTTAAGCTCGGCGCCTTCGACTATCTGGCCAAGCCAGCCGACGCCGACGAGATCTACCACACGCTGATGGCCACCCAGGCCGACAAGCCGGACACGGGCGATAGCACGATGTCCGCCGACCGCGTGCG
>PLZT01000166.1:4554-11036 GCA_003152255.1 Methylocystaceae bacterium
GCGACGATCAGTCCCGCGTCGGGCGGAAACGCCTCTTCCGAGAGATCGAGCGGAATCGCGAAATAAAGGCGATCGCAAAAGGCGCGGTAGCGCGCCCATTTCGCGTCGGAACGAAAATCCGCCAGCGAGGATTTGACCTCGATAATGCGGATCGAGCCGTCTTTCGCCAGCGCCGCGAGATCGGCGCGGCCGCCGTCCGGCAAAGGGAATTCGCCAAGCACCGAATAGCCCAGCGCGCGCAGCAGCCGCCCCGCGCCGCGCGTGACGTTCCGGGTTTGCTCCGGGCGGTCGAAGGCTTCGGCGGCGGACGGCCCCAAACGCATCCCATCGGCTCCGCGCTCGTATTAATCGCGCGAAAGATCGCGCGTCGCCAAGTCCATTGCAAGCATGTTAAAACGCGCGGGCGGCCGCCCGCCGAGGCGCCGCGCGAAAAACAACAGGGATCGCGCCACGACAGGATCGCGCCAATGAGGAAAAAGATTATAGCGTTGATCGCCGCGACCGCGGCTCTGAGCGGGGCGTCCCTTGGCCCCGCCGTCGGCGCCGAGCGCGTCGTCAATGTTTTCAACTGGAGCGATTACGTCGACGCCAAGACGCTCGACGACTTCACCCGCGAGACCGGCGTGAAGGTCGTTTACGACATTTACGACTCCAACGAAATTCTCGATACGCGACTGCTCGCCGGCGCGACCGGCTATGATGTCGTCGCGCCTTCGGCGACTTTTCTCGCGAGGCAAATCAAGGCCGGCGTCTTCCGGCCGCTGGACAAAAGCAAGCTGCCGAATTCGAAGAACCTTTGGCCGGAGATCGCCGCCAAGCTGCAACGCTACGACCCCGGCAATCAATATGCGGTCGATTATATGTGGTACACCACGGGGATCGCCTACAACGCCGCGAAGATCAAGCAGCGCCTCGGCGACAAGCCGATAACGAGCTGGGAGCAGGTGCTGCGCCCCGAGAATTTGAAGAAATTCGCCGATTGCGGCGTCTATGTGATCGACAGTCCCGAAGATCTTTTTTCCATCACGCTCAATTTTNNTGTTCGCGCTCCGCCGCTACATCAAGAAATTCCACTCCTCGGAATATATCAACGCGCTCGCCAATGGCGACATATGTCTGGCGATCGGCTGGTCGGGCGACAGTTTTCAGGCCCGCAACCGCGCGCGAGAGGCGGGTAACGGCATCGAGATCGCCTATGTGATTCCAAAAGAGGGAACCCTGATCTCGCTCGACACGATGGCGATCCCCAAGGACGCGCCGCATCCCGAGGAAGCGTATATGTTCATCGATTATCTGATGCGTCCGGACGTCGCCGCACGCAACACCAACGCCACGCATTTCGCCAATGGCGTCGTCGCCTCGAAGCCGTTGATCGACCCGGCCATCCTCGGCAACACGGCGATCTATCCGGACGACGCGACGATGTCGCGCCTGTTCGCGGTGACGGCCCCCGACCTCGCGCTGCAAAGGACGATCACCCGCGCCTGGACGCGGGTGAAGACCGGACACTAAGTGCTTTCGGCGAAAGTGGACGCCGGTTTCGCCTCGGAAAGCACGACAAAATAAGGGAATCTAGAGTATTTCCGGTTCAATCTAGACCGGAAATACTCTAGAGCAAGTTCCGCGAAAGTTGACAGACTTTTGCGATGAGAACTTGCTCCAGATTTTTAACTTTGCGCGATTTCTTGTCGGTCGGATGACTCCATCCGAGCGGAAAACGCACCAACCGCGCCGCGCTATGGCTCGCTCAAAATGCGCTTCAGCAATTCAATCACTTCGGCGAGGTTGTGATCTTTCGATACGAGTTCCTCGATCTTGCGGACCGCGTGCAGAACCGTCGTGTGATCGCGGCCGCCGAAACGCCGCCCGATTTCGGGCAAGGAGCGCAGCGTCAATGTTTTCGCGAGATACATCGCGATCTGGCGCGGACGCACGACATTGGCCGTGCGACGCGCGGAGAGAATTTCCGCCCGCGACACATTGAAGTGACTCGCGACGAGCTTTTGAATATCGTCGATCTTCACGCGCCGTAAATCATGCGCGCGAATGAGGTCGCGTATCGCGGCTTCCGCCATCGCGATGGTGAGGGGCTCGCCGTTCAAGGTGGAATGCGCGAGCAATCGATTGACGGCGCCTTCCAGATCGCGGCCATTGGTCGTCACGGTTTTGGCGACGTAAGCGATCACTTCCGGCGAGACGGAGAAGCCAAGTTGCTTTTCTTGCACGGCGGCGATGCGCGCCTCGAGAATCTTGACCCGCAGTCCTTCGTCCAGCTGTCCGATGTCGACGCAGAGGCCGCCCTTGAAGCGCGATAAAACCCGCTCGTCGAGGTCCTCAAGTTCGGAGGGCGGCCGATCCGCCGCGACGATAACCTGTCGTCCCGCGACGGTCAGCGCGTTCAACGTGTGGCAAAATTCCTGTTGGATGGAGGGGCCTTTCAGGAATTGCACGTCGTCGATAATCAGCATGTCGATCGCGCGGAGATTCTCCTTGAAGGCGATCGATGTTTGCGCGCTCAACGACGAGACGAAGCTGGTCATGAATTTCTCCGCGGTCAGATAGACGACACGCGGCATATTTTCGTGGGCTGCTTGGGCCATTGCTTGCAAAAGATGCGTCTTGCCTAGGCCAACCGCCGCGTGGACATAGAGCGGGTTGTACATGGGGGGGACGTCGGCCGCGCGCGGTTCGGCGATGCGGCAGGCCGCCGCGTACGCAAGATGATTCGACGGGCCGACGAGAAAAGTCGCGAAGGAATGTCGCCGATCCAGCGGCGAGCCGACGAAGACGTCGCATTCTCCTCGCTGGAAGGATTTGCCGGAGGCGCGCCGCGTCGAGCCATGAGCGGGTTCCGGCGCGGGCTTGCGCTCCAAAGCCAGCATCGGAACAAAGCCGCCGTTCGCCTCGCGCGGCGCTGGCGCCTCGAGTTCCGTTCCGGCCTCGCGGGCTTTAGATTTACGTCCCTGTTGGCGCAGTTCGATCGTCAGGCGCTCGATCGCGCCGAATTCGGAAACGACGTGCTTTTTGATGCGATCGAAATAATGTGACTGCATCCAGCTTTTGAGAAATTTCGTCGGCACGCTCAAATGCACGCCATCCCCCCCCACGCGCTCCAGTTCGAGGCGCAGAAACCAGGAGGTGTAGACCGCGTCGCCGAGTTCGGCGCGCAGCCGCATGCGGACGCGCTCCCAACATATCAGATGCTCGCTCATATAAGCGGGTGGAGTCGGTTGAGAATCCTTGTCGTCGAACATTGTGCGCCTTGGCGAAGAGGACACGCGCGTCCGGACGACGAGAACACGTCGCTCGGAACGATGCGAAGTTGCGTTAGGTAATTTAAGGTGTCGGCGTCGTGCGCGTCGTTAGATCGGACCGCGCGATGTGGGGAGGGAGCGCCGCCGCGGAGGGCCGATCGCTCGGCCGTGCGGCAAACCGAAAGGCCGACTACTGTCATCCAGATCGCACGCCTTCTTCCGCGCGCGCATGGAAGCGGTGACTGTAAGGAATATGTCGGACTTTCGTGAAAACGACATCGGATCCCCCCTCATCCAAAAAAAGCCGCCGCGCTCTTTCGGAATTCCAAGCCGTACGACTAGGCGACGTGGTCTTACGACGACACCGTGCGTACTCTACAAAAAAACAACTTCTCGAACCGTCGCCCGAAAAACTCAAGGCCGAATCTTTCGACTGACGTGCGATTGAAGATCGCACGCGCGTCTTTCGATTTGAGATATCCGCATCAACTGTTTAAGGCCGCTTACGCTCTCTCGTTCGATGCTTAGAGCCTATACAGGCGTTGCTTTGAACGCAATTGGCGAAGGCGGGGAATCGTTACGCTTCTCCCGAAAAAAATACGCGTTCGCGATGCGCGCTCGTCGCAAATCGATGCTTCGTCAGAGGGAAGCGGAATCTTCCGCGCGCCGTCAAAAATTTGTAACGACGCCATTACAATCGGCAAAATTGGACGTTCGTAATTCTGTCAAGTGGGCCATATCGGCGCCCATTTTTCGCCTTGTTAGTAACGAACTGAATCAGAGCCCCTTTGTGTGCGCATGCGCAATCGCCGATAAAAATTGTTTCGATGTGTGACTTTTTTGCGCACGCCGGCATCTCCTCGCGACAATAGCGCGCACAAAAAAAGCCCGGACTGAGCCGGGCCTTCAATTTGCTGTCGTATCGAATGCGACTGGTTCGATCAGGCCGCCTTCGTCAGCGCCTTCACGCGCGCGGTGAGGCGCGAAACTTTGCGCGACGCGGTGTTCTTGTGGATCACCCCGCGTTGCGCGGCGCGCATCACGACTGGCGCCACGGTTTGCAAAACTTCGGCGGCGACATTCGCATCGCCCGCGGCGATCGCTTCCTCGACTTTGCGCACGAACGTGCGCAGCAGGCTGCGACGGGCGCGGTTCACCGCGGTGCGGCGAGCTATCTTTCGAACGGCCTTCTTGGCCGAACTCGTATTGGCCATTCTTCCTTTTCCTTAAAGCGTGCGGCGGAAGACGACACCGCCCCCCGGGAAAAAAACAGCCGCGAAAACGCGGCCACGGAAGGGGCTATATAGGCCACACCCGGGCTTTTCGTCAACGAATAAGATGCTCGCTCCCCGTTCCGCCCGCCGTTTGTTCAATGCGCTGGCCGAAGTGGCGTCGCCGCCCATTCCTTGGGCGGACTCTCGCGCCCCATTCTCGTCGCGCCGTCGACTCCGGCCGCTTCGAAATCATTATAGCAAGACCTGCGCCTCTCCAGCTCGACCGGGAGCGCGAACAGCGCGATCCCGCCGCGCCATGGGCAGCCGCCCCTGTCGAAAGACGCGACCGCGCCGTCATCAAGCCGCCGCTTTGTTGTGCCTATGTCGGCGACGCTTGCGCGAGGCGCCGCGCTGCTGATACCTATTTGTCCATGACTTACGGATCGGACTCCATGACTGCTCGTTTTTTCGCCCTTTCCGCGAGGCCCGCGGCCTTGCTGCTTATGGGCCTGATGTTCGCCGCGAGCCCTGTTTCGCCGGCTTCCGCGCAGCAAAGCTGCCAGGAGGACTTTCAGCGTCTGACGAAAAAGCGCATGGCGCAGATCGGCGTTTTGAATCAACTGGGCAAGGCCGGCAAGGGCCATATGGACCCGATCGCGGCCTGTCCGGCGGCGCGCGCGCTGGTCGGCATAGAGACCGAAATGCTGAACTACATGACCAAGAATAAAGACTGGTGCACGATCCCCGACAATGTGATCGACGGCTTCAAAGCGGCGCGCGCCAAGAGCCAGGGCTTCGCGGGGCAGGCCTGCTCGGTCGCGGCCAAGGTCAAGCAGATGCAGGCGCAGCAGCGCTCGCAAGCCACCGCGGGCCCGTCCAATCAGCCGCTTAAGCTGCCCGCCGGACCGCTGTGAGCCTGACGCCGGAGAGGGCGGAGGTCGCCGAGGCTTTGCCGGACACCGTCTCCGGCCATCCGGTTCTGCGCTTCGCGCCTGGGCCGCTCAAACTCTTCGTGCAATTGGCGCGGCTCGATCGTCCGATCGGGTGGTGGCTGTTGCTGCTGCCTTGTTGGCAAAGCGGCGCGCTGGCGGCGTCGGCCTTGGGCCTTGCGCCCGATTTCAAGCAGCTGGCGCTATTCCTTGTCGGCGCCGTGGCGATGCGCGGCGCGGGTTCGACTTACAACGACATCGTCGATCGGAAGATCGACGCCGAGGTCGAGCGCACGCGCAACCGGCCGCTCGCCAGCGGGCGCGTTTCGTTGCGGGCCGCGGTGGTCTTTCTCGTCGCGCAATGCCTTGTCGGGCTCGCCGTGCTGTTATCGTTCAACGGCCTCACGATAGCGCTGGCGATGGCGTCGCCATTGATCGTGTTGCTCTATCCGTTCGCCAAGCGCTTCACCTCATGGCCGCAGGCCATCCTTGGCTGCGCCTTCGCTTACGGCGCGCTGCTGGGCTGGACCGCGCGCGCGGACGATTTCGCCGCGCCGGCGCCGTTGCTGTATCTCAGCGCGATCTTCTGGACCATCGGCTACGATACGATCTACGCGCTTCAAGATATTCAAGACGATGCGCGGGTCGGCGTGCGCTCGACCGCGCGTCTCTTCGGCGCTCATGTGCAAGGTGCCGTCGGCGCGCTTTACGCATTGTCGGTCGTTTTCGCGCAGGCCGCGATGCTCGCGGCGCATTTTGGGGCATTCGCCCAGCTAGGCGTCTTGGCCTTTGCCGCGCATCTTTTTTGGCAGACGCGGCAGGTTGACGAGGCCGCGCCGCCCGAGCTGGCGTTAAGGCTTTTTCGCGCCAACCGCGACGCCGGACTGTTGCTGTTCGCCGGCTTTTTCGCCCAAAGCCTTTGGGGCGCGCTTTACTCGTAGCAGATGATTTCGCGCTCGGCGGCGAAAACCGTGTTTTTGCGCGACGGAACGCCCGTTTTGCGGCGGGTCAGGAAACGCGGGCGGCGCTTGGCGACGCTGGCGTTGCGCGGGCGCTTGAACGGAGCCTTGCGCTGCGCGCGGTCG
>PLZT01000727.1:0-3907 GCA_003152255.1 Methylocystaceae bacterium
TTTCGCCAACCTTGGCCTTCCAATCCGCCGAGACCTTCGAAAGATAGTTGGTGAAGTTGAAGGTCGTGCCGGAGCCGTCCGAACGATGCGCGACGGCGATCGCCTGAGCGGTGAGCTTCGCCTTGGGGTTCAGCTTCTTGATGGCCGGATCATCCCAGCTCTTGATCTCGCCCAGAAAAATTTTCGCCAATACATTGCCGTCGAGCGTGAGTTCGCCCGGCGCCACGCCGTCGAGATTGACCACCGGCACGATGGCGCCGATCACCTGCGGCCATTGGGTGAGGCCGGCGGCTTCGAGCTCCTCGGGCTTCAACGGTTGATCGGAAGCGCCGAAGGTCACCGTGCGCGCCTTGATCTGCTTGATGCCGCCGCCGGAGCCAATCGACTGATAGTTAAGGCTGGCGCCGGTTTCCTTCTTGTACATATCCGCCCATTTCGCATAGATCGGATAGGGGAAGGTGGCGCCGGCGCCCGAAATGTCCACGGCGAAGGCGACACTGGCCGTCATGGCGACGCTCGCGGCGGCGATGGCGGCGCGTTTCAAAATCTTGGAGATCATGGGCTTTGGACTCTTTTCAGGATCGAGAACGAGGCAGCGCGACCCGTCAGTCGTTGCGCTGATTGTACAATAGGTGGCGGCCAATAGCGTTTTATGACGACTTCATGAATGTAAGATGACATAGAATCCCATTGATAAGCCGGATGTTACGCACCTTCCGCGGCGTCGCCTTGCACGGCGGGCAAGATCACCCGGAACATCGCGCCGGCGGAGGGGGCGGAGTCGATGGCCAGTTTGCCGCGATGGCGCAGCACGATATGTTTCACGATGGCGAGTCCGAGGCCGGTGCCGCCCTTGGCGCGGCTCTTTCCCGCGTCCACGCGATAAAAACGTTCCGTCAGGCGCGGGATATGTTCGGGCGCGATGCCCGGGCCGTGATCCCGCACCGTGAAGGCGACGACCGCGCCGAAACTGCGCAGGGAAACTTCCACCACGCGAATGGCCTCGCCATCCGGGCGACCGTATTTAATCGCGTTCTCGACCAGATTTTCGATGACCCGCGCCAATTCGTCCCGATCGCCGGGCACGATGACGTTCTGCGCGAGATCGACCTCCAGCGTGAGATCGTTTTCCTCGGCCAGCGGCGCCAGCGTGTCGCAGATATGCGCGACCAGCATCGTGAAATCGACGGGCGTGTCCGGACGCAAATGCAGATGCTGCTCGATGCGCGACAGCGACAATAAATCGTCGACCAGCCGGGCCATGCGCTCCGCCTGTTCGCGCATGATGCCAAGAAATCGCTCGCGCGCCTTGGCGTCCTCCCGCGCCGGCCCTTGCAGAGTCTCGACAAAACCGAGCAGCGAGGCCAGCGGCGTGCGCAATTCGTGACTGGCGTTGGCGATGAAGTCGACGCGCATCCGCTCCACGCGGCGCGCCTCGGTAAGATCGCGCAAACTGATCACCGCCGCCGGCTCGAAATCTTGAACGCGCAGCGGCGCCACATGCGCCTCGAACCAGCATTCGACCGGAAGCCGCTCGACCCACAGGACTTTTTCGGCGCCGCCGCCCGCCAATACGCGGTCCAGCGCATCGAGCACGTCGGGCGCCCGAAGGCTGCGCGCGAGCGGTTCGCGCAGGCGCAGCGACGGCAAAACGGCGCGCGCCGATGGATTGGCGGCGACGACGTGAGCCTCGGCGTCGATGACGAAAATCGCCTCCGGCAACGCGTCGATCATCGCGCGGAGCAGCGTCTCGTTCTGCCAAGGCTTGGCGCCCTCGCGCATGCCGCCTAATTCTTCCTGTTCCAGCCGTTCCATGATGCGTCACGCCCCGCCGCCGCGCGCGGCGGTTTTGCGGAAGGCGTCCACCAACCCGCTCCAGCGTCCGGCGCCCTCTTGCGAACCCAGCAAGATCAGCGCGAGGGCGAAGGGGATAAGATAGTAGATCGCGCGAAACAGCAAAAGAGCGGCCAGCATTGCCTCCTGCGAGGGGGCGGGAACGGCGCCGAGCATCACCGCCTCGAAAACGCCGACGCCGCCCGGCGCGTGGCTGATCGCCCCGACCAGCGCGGCGAACACGTAAATCGCGGCGAAGGCGGCGAAATCCAGACTTTGGCTTTCCAGCGGGAGTAGCGCATGGAGCGCCGCGGCCGCGCAGCCAATGTCCAGGACGCCGAGAGCGAGCTGCAGAAGCGCCGTTCGGGCGCCCGGCAACGCTATGACACGGCCCCAGAGACGCAAGCTGCGACAGGCGAGCGACGCCCAGAGGCAATAATAGCCGAGCGATCCCAGAACGGCGGCGCCGAGGAGAAAATTCACCAGCGGCGGCAAATGATCGATCGCCGCCAGCGGCTCGGCGGCGAAAAAGAGCCCGAGACCAAGCACGCTCGCCATGCCGAGCCAGAAAGTCAGGCTGACGACGATCGTGATGTTGGCGATCTGCCGCGCCGTCAGCGCGGCGCGAGCATAGACCCAATAGCGCACCGCCGCGCCGGTGAGCAGCGGAAAGCCCAGCGTGAAGGAAAAGGCGTTGCTGGCGAAGGACGCCAGCGCGACGGCGCCGAGCGGCGCCCGGGCGCCGGCCTGGCGCAGCGCGGCGATGTCATAGCCGGTCAGCGCGATATAGGAGAGGCCGGTCAAACACAGCGCCTCCAGCAGCGCCGCGCCATGCGTTTGGGTGATCGCCGCGGCGAGATCGGCGAATCGCAAATGCCCCAGCGCGCGACCTATGACGATGGCGGCGAGAGCGAACAACACGAGGCTGGCGATCGCGCCGATCAACCAGCCGACGCCCCGCGGCGGGCGGGGCGATTGTTGGACGATAGCCGGAGGGGCTGAACAATCGAGCGTTTCGCGCATTAGGTCCACTTTGTCGGCGTCTTCCTCGCGTCAAATCGGCCCTGAGACTTTCGTGCGCGAAACGTGACGGGACGATGACGTTTCGCGCCTTTCTCGCGCAAAAGCTTCGCCTCGCCACCGCAACCTCATGACAATCCGTGTATGAACCAGCGCACGAGGGCGCTCTCCTGCCCAAAAACGCCCTCGCGGTAGAGCCAGAAGCGGCGCCCCTCGCTGTCCACGACGTTAAAATAATCGCGCGCGGGCGCGTTTGAGGCGCCTCCAAACAAGACGGCGCGATTCGCTCCGGCCCCTCGAAAGCCGCGGTCTCGTGCATGGCGCGGCGCCAACGAAAACGCAGCGGCGCTCCATCGGGCGTAACCGCCACGGCGTCGATGGGCTCGGGCCGCTCGAACAGGCGCAACGGCCGCGGCGGCCCGCCAACGCCGCGCCGCGCGGGAGCGGCGGGCGCCGGATAGGCCGCCGGCGCCGTCGCCACGGCGAATTCCGGCAGATGTCGGTCCCGCGAATAAAGCCGCAGCACGCGGTCCGGCCCCAGCCGCGCGCCGAGTCGGTCGACGAGATCGGAAAGATCGTCGGTCTCGGAAACGGCGAGGGCGACGCCCGCGAGCGAGGCTTGCTCGCCGCCTTGCCGCTCCACCGCGCTCGCGCAAAGACGCAGAACGTCGAAGCCATAGCCGGTGTCGAGGCCGTCTTCGCCAAGCGCCGCGAGACGTTCGCGCAGCAGCGCGAGGATGCGAACCGGATCGCGCAAGGGCCGGCTGGTTCCCGCCGCCACATGCCTGACCACGCCGTCGACGCGGTAAAACGCCGCCTCCAGCCCCCGCGCGCCGACGCCGCGCCGCTCCAGCAACAGGCACAGCTCGGCGGCGAGCGTCGCGAGCGTCGCCTCTATGTCGGAAAGCCGCGTCAATCCCTCGGGAAAGCGCCGCTCCACGATGTAATCGGGAGCCTCGAAACGCGGCGCGATCGAATCGCGGACGCGGCAGGTGAGCGCGTCGAGCCGCGCCAGCGTCTCCTGCCCAAAGCGCGCGGCGAGCGGCGCGCGCGG
>PLZT01000727.1:3935-8427 GCA_003152255.1 Methylocystaceae bacterium
GCGCGAAAACCCTGGGCCTTGAGACGGCGCTCGATCTCGTCCAGCAAATTCGCCTCGCCGCCGAAAAGCGCGGCGGCGCCGGTCACGTCGAGCATGACGCCATCGGGCGGATCGAGCGCGGCCAGCGGCGTGAAGCGGCGGTGCCAGTCGGCGAGCGCCGCCAGCGTCGAAGCGTCGGCGATGGCGTCGTGCTCCTCCAGCGCGAGCGCGGGAACGATCGCGCGCGAATCGGCGACCGCCATGCCGGGAACGATCCCGCGCCTTCGCGCCGCCGCGTTCGCCGCGACGATGCGCTCGCCGCCCTTGATCTTGCGCCAGAGCGCGAAGGGCGCCTCAGCGGCGCTCGGATCGCGCCCGCGCAAAATCCGGTCGGTCGACAGCGAAGGCAGGAAGACGCTCAGGAAACGCATGTTGGAACACGGCTTTGTCGGAGTCGAACACAGTGTCGCGCCAAGTCAGGACGCGCCAAGCCAGCGGATCGATCTCGCCGGAGCCCAGAAGGCCGGCGCGCGCCCTGACGATGCGCAAACGCCAGCCCATCGGACCCGGCAACGGCGCCGCTTGTCCCGGCGGCGGCTCTCCCCACTCCGCCGCCGGCGGCGGCGGCGAGGCGGCGACCTCGAAACGCAGCGGCGCGGCGGTGGTCAGCCGCGCGGCTTCGCCGCTAGCGCGCGGCAGGAGCAGCAGGCCGAGACCGCCGCCGCGACGCGCGGTCAGCAACAGCCGGCGCGACGCGGTCAGGTCATAGGCGCGCGGCGCGATCCAGCTTTCGGCGACAATGGCGACGGCCCGGCTTTTCAGCGCTTCCTCCATCGCCCAGAGGGTCTCGCGCGGGCTTCGCGTTTTCACGAACACCAGCCGAGCGGGGTCGAGACCCCGCGCCTCCAGCCCCTTGCCATAGGGCAGGCCGATTTCGCGCGCGGCCATGTCCTCGGCGATCCAGACGACGCCGGCGCCGGGGCGGGCGGCCGCGGCGCGCAGGGCGAGGGCGCAGATGAAACCGGCGGCGGCGCCGGCGGCGCGCGGATGGGTGGGAATGATTTCGCATAAGCTCACGGACCCGAGATTTCGCAGCAACCGCTCAAAAGGGTCTTGCTCGGGGATCTGGCGCGGGCTTGTCCGCGCCAAGGCGCCCGCGGGACAATGGCCGGGCGCCTCGCGCGCCTCGATCGTCGCGATGCGGCGGCGCAAAAGGACAATGCGTTCGCCAACGCCATTCCGCGTCATGGAATTAGGCCCCGATGTTCTGTGTATGTTCTATGCTGGGGCGATTGCCGGGGAGAGTCAAGCTTGGCGTTGCGACGATACGACGCCGTTTCCTTGGGACAAAAATCACAGTATATATATACTGCATATCCTGGGAATTTCGCGGGATTATTCTAATGGGGAGACATAATATGGAACGTCGTAAGTTCATCGCCGCGGTTGGCGCGGTCGCCGCCGCCGTATCGGCTTCTTCGGCTTTCGCGGAAGAGGCGGGCGCCGTCCATCATCATCCGCCGAAATATAAAGGGCTCTCCGACGCTGCCGCCAAATGCGTGTTGGATGGCAATAATTGTCTGCGCCATTGCTTCGGCATGTTGACGATGAACGACACGAGCATGGCCGAATGCACCAAGGCCGCCTTCGACGTCATCGCGGGCTGCGGGGCGTTGGAGACCTTGGCCTCGGTCAATTCGGCCCATACGCCCGCCCTCGCCAAGGCCGTCGCGGAAATGTGCCTCGCCTGCAAGAAGGAATGCGACAAGTTCCCGCAATATTCCGAATGCGTCGATATGGGCGCGTCCTGCAAGGCCTGCGCCGAAGAGTGCCACAAGATCGCGGCGTAACAAGACAAGCCGCTTCGCCGGCTTAGCCAGGGGGCTGTTTCGTGACCGAAACAGCCCCTTTTTATTGGCCGCAGAAAAGCACAAAAAAACCGGCCCCAAGGGGCCGGCTTTTTCGTTCGCTTTCGCTAAAGGATCAGTATTTGGCCATGATCGGCGCCACCGAGCCGCCGCCAAAGCGGTAGGTCAGACCCGCGCTGACGACGAGCGGATTGATCGGCAGATGGACGATAACCGGGACAAAGATCGCGCCAAGAGCCGGCGCCCCCGGAATAAAGGAAGCGATGTTGGCATGAACGACCGGATCCATCTCGATGTATTTGAGGTCGAGGTTCACGCCCCAATGCTCGTTGAGCATATAGTCGAAACCGATTTGGCCAGCCACGCCCCAGGAGGGGGTGACGGTCGCCGAGTAGAACTGCGCGGTGGCGCCGCCGTAACCGGCGAGCGGAGAGCCGGGAGCGAAGGCCAGCGGCCAAGTCTGGGCGTTGACGCGCGTGCCCCAATAGGTCGTGAAGTTCACGCCGACGCCGAGATAAGGCTGAAAGGCGCCGAAATTGGTGAAGTGATATTGCAAGAGAAGAGTCGGCGGGAACACCCAGGTGTGGGCGAACTCGGAGGCGATCTCGCCGGTGCCCTGGATGTGAGCCGGCACGACGCAGCAGATAGCTTCGATCGCCCAGTTCCTGGTCAGGTAATAGGCGACATCAAGCGTGGGAATCACCGCCCAAGAGGTGCTCGTGCTGCCGGGAATAACCGTGCCGGGACCGCCGCTCAATCCCGTTAATACGCCGACGCTGCCGGCATAGGCGTTGATCGGATAAAATGCCCCGGCGTCAAAAACCGTCCCCTGGCCGTTCGTCGGGACGACGCCGGCGACCTTCAGGCGAACCTGGAAGGGCTGGTAGCTGTCCACGAACACCGGCGGCGGGGCCGGCGGCGGCGGGGCCGGAAGGTCGGCGGCAAGGCCGGCAGCGCACGTGGCGCTCAGAAATGTAGCGGCGAGAGCGCCACGAATAACGGTTTTCATCGGATCCCCCTAAAGCGATTATCTAACGACACGGTCCCGAAGCTCGCGTCGAGTCCGCTATAGGTTGCTATGATTTGCGTCTAAATGACTTGACGTTCATCAAGCTTCCGAGGCTGGACGGACGTTTCTCCGGCAGTGTGTCACTTTGGCCACAGTCGAGGACCGGTTGCCACGGACCATGAGGCGCTTTAATCGAAAAGCCGGCGCTTTCGCGAGACTTCACGGCGCCGGCGCGGCGGATGCCTGGAGAGCCTAACTCCTTCAAACTGCGCGTAATTCCGCGATTTTACTCGAGGTGCGACGTTTTGACCCTTCATGAACCGGAAATAACCGACGCGCTCGTCGCCGCCCACGGGCTCAAGCCGGACGAATACCAGCGCATCCTCGCGCTGATCGGCCGCGTCCCCAGTTTCACCGAACTGGGGATTTTCTCGGCGATGTGGAACGAACATTGTTCCTACAAATCGTCGCGGCTGCATTTGCGCAAACTGCCGACCACGGCGCCATGGGTGATCCGGGGGCCGGGCGAAAACGCCGGAGTGATCGACATCGGCGACGGCGACGCCTGCGTCTTCAAGATGGAGAGCCACAACCACCCGTCGTTTATCGAGCCTTATCAAGGCGCCGCGACGGGCGTCGGCGGCATTTTGCGCGACGTTTTCACGATGGGCGCGCGGCCGATCGCCTGCCTAGACCTGCTGCGCTTCGGCGCCCCCGCGCATCCGAAAACCCGCCATCTTGTCGCCGGCGTCGTCGCGGGGGTCGCCGGCTACGGCAATTCCTTCGGCGTGCCGACGGTCGGCGGCTCGACGGCCTTCGACGCGAGTTACGACGGCAATATTCTGGTCAATGCAATGGCCGTCGGGCTGGCGCGCGCCGATAGGATTTTTTATTCGGCGGCCACGGGCGTCGGCAATCCAATCGTCTATCTTGGCTCCAAGACCGGGCGCGACGGCATCCACGGCGCCACGATGGCCTCGGCCGCCTTCGAGGCGGACGCCGAGGAGAAGCGCCCGACCGTGCAGGTCGGCGATCCTTTTTCGGGAAAGCTGCTGCTCGAAGCTTGCCTCGAACTGATGGCCTCGGGCGCGGTCATCGCCATACAGGACATGGGCGCGGCGGGTCTCACCTCCTCGGCGGTCGAAATGGGCGCTAAGGGAAATCTCGGCATTGAGCTCAATCTCGACGCCGTGCCCTGCCGCGAGACCGGCATGACCGCCTATGAGATGATGCTCTCGGAAAGCCAGGAGCGCATGCTGATGGTGCTGCGCCCCGAGCAGGAGCAGGAAGCCGAGGCGATCTTCAAAAAATGGGGCCTCGACTTCGCCATCGTCGGCAAGACCACGGATTCCCTGCGTTTCGTGGTCAAGCACCGGGGCGAGGTGAAGGTCGATCTGCCGATCAAGGAACTCGGCGACGAGGCGCCGCTCTATGAGCGGCCCTGGGTCGCGGCGCCCAAGCCGACCGTGCTCGATCCGGCGTCGATCGCGCCCGCCATGTCCAATCGCGACGCGCTGCGAGCCTTGCTGGCGACGCCGGAATTATGTTGCAAACGCTGGGTTTGGGAACAATACGACCATCTCATTCTCGGCAACACCATCCGCCGCCCCGGCGGCGACGCGGCGGTGGTTCGCGT
>PLZT01000138.1 GCA_003152255.1 Methylocystaceae bacterium
GCATCGCCGAATCCATGATCAAATGCATCATGCGCGTATATCCTCTCCTACCGGACTGGTTGCGCTACGTGGGCCCCTACCAAGAGGCCATGGCTCGACTATCGGGAAGGCCGCGACCCGATCTGCTAAACCAATTGGCAAATCAACTCTGGATCGGCCAGCGAACGCTTGATGATGGTCGCGGCGAACGCGCTTCCAAAGGCTTGTAATATCGTCGACCACTGTTGCGACGCCTGGAACAAGCTCATCGATCAACCATGGCGCATCATGTCCATCGGGCTACGGGATTGGGCGCATGGGTTCTGATCAATGAGAACTGGTATAATTTTGTTACTGTCCAAGTTGGGCCGTTGCCGTTCAGACCCGTGAGACAACAGAATTTTCTGGCCGGCAGAATCTGTTTGCGATTCGAGGATGGGGTGATTCTCGAATCTCCAAGCGAGCCGTCGAGGAAAAAACTGATTGCGCTGATCGCTGCGTAAGTGGCCAGGATCGCGGTTTGAAGGCACGGATCGCCCAACTTGAGCGCCGGCTCGGATTGAACAGTCAAAACAGCGGCAAGCCGCCATCGAGCGATGGGCTGAGAAAGCCGGCGCGGGTTCGGAGCCTACGAGAGCGGTCGCGCAGAAAGCCGGGCGGCAAAAGGGCCACAAAGGGGGTCAGCCTCACATTCCGTGCTAAATGGGCAAATGAAGCGGCAACATACGAGCGCGTAGAAGTTCGGTGCCCGCTCGACCGTACATTGCGCGCTTAAGCGTCTTCAATCGATTGATCTGCCCTTCTGTCTGGCCGTTGCTCCAGCACTCGGTCACGGCATTCTTCACAGCGTCGATCTCATGAATCCCATCGGCCATGAAGGAAGCGGGAGCCTGCGTCAGTTGATCCAATAGCGTGGGGACGTGGGAGGCGTCGTCAACGTCCTTGTCCGTCAAATCAAAGGCGCCGATCTCGCCGTTCCCGGCGTCAATGCCAATGTGCAACTTGCGCCAGGCGCGGCGCTTTGTCGTGCCATGCTTTTCAAACAACCATTCGCCGGCGCCGCGCAATTTCAGTCCGGTGCTATCGACGATCAGGTGAAGTTCGCCCGTTCCAATCCGCGCCGGCTTGTGAACAGACAATCCACACGCCCGCCGGCTCAGCGTCGTATGATCGGGAACCGGCAGGTCGATCTCCAGCATTTTCATGATAGATCCGATCAGGCCTTCGCTCTGGCGCAGCGCCGATCGAAACACGGCGCGTAAGGTCAGGGCCGTTTCAATGGCGAGATCCGAATAATGGCGCTGTCCACCCGGCGTTGCTCGAGGCTGCGCCTTCCAACCGGCGATCGCTTCAGGCGTGAACCAGACTATCAGGCTCCCGCGATTTCGCAGGGATGCATCATAGGCGCGCCAGTTCGTGACCCGATGACGCTGCCGGGGAATGTGGCGTCTGCCTTTCGAAGGAAGCTCACATGGGGAGGTTCGGGTCAAGCGGCGCGATCAGTCTTGCATAATTATAACTCCTGCTGGTGTTTCGGTATCCACGGTCTGAGCCCGATTGCACGATCTGGTCGTTTCCTCGCCAGATCAAACTCACATTCGGTCGCCGTTCGCGACGGCTGCACCACGATCCCGCTTGCGGGCGGTCGAGGCTCAGAAAGACGAAACCATTCTCAAAAGCGGCTTTTCAAGCCATGCAGTGCGGCGGTTCGTCCCCCCGGATCCGCCAGAACTGATCGGGTTCTGGAAGATTTGAGAATTTGTTGAACGTCTATCGTCAGGCGGTTTTCATCACGGCTCCTTCGATAATGACGCCGGCGGTCACATATTTCCAAAGCGCCACCAGCAGCTTGCGCGCCAGTGCTACGATGGTCGTCTTCTTGAGGCGGCCGCCGTTGCGCGTGACCCGTTCTTTAAACCACAGAGCCAGCGCCGATTGCGGCTGATGACGGAGCCATAGCCAAGCGAGTTGGATTAGCGTTGTCCGCAATCGCGGATTGCCGGCTTTCGAAACGCCCTGTTCGCGATCGACCGATCCGCTTTGCCAAGGCGTCGGCGCCAAGCCCGCGTAGGCCGCGACCTGTCTTCGATTGGCGAAGCTGCGAAAGAACGCCTCCATCCAAAGGATGGCGGCGAATTCGGGCCCGATGCCTTTGATCTCGAGCAACATCGTCACGGGCGCTGGCGTTGGCGCCGCGGCCTTCGCCGCAGCGAACAGCGCGTCCCGTTCGGCTTCCACCGCCTTGATCTGTTCAAGCAGCAGTTCGAGCCGAGCGAGTTCCCGGCTGATCTGCGCCTTCAGATGATCCGGTAGCACGCGGCCATCGCCGGTCTTCAGCTCGTCGAGCAGTTGGCGTCGATTGCGGCGCAGCGGCTCGTAACCGGATACGCCTTGGCCGAACAGCAGCCCTTTGATCCGGTTGACGTGCTGGACCCGCTCGGCGATCAATACCTTACGCTCGCGGCAGAGACGGCGGCGGTCCTCATCTTCGGGAGTTGGCGCTTTGACCATCGCACACACCCGAGGTTCGCCGCGCTTATAGGCCAGTAGAGCGCGCAGCAGCGCCTCGCCGTCAATCCGATCGGTCTTTGCCCGCCGCCGCCGACGTGAGGTCGCAATTGAGGCCGGATCGACGACGTGGCTTTCGATCCCTTCCTTCTGCAACACACGGTGAATCCAAAAGCCGTCCAACCCCGCTTCCTGAATGACGATGATCGGGAACGATTGCCCGGTCCGAGCAAACGCCTTCTGCTTAAGCTCCGAAAAGCGCGCCAACGGCGCGCAAATGTCCCCGGCGGCCATGCTGTGCTTCGACATCTTCTCGCCCGCGCCCGGCGACAGCGAAGTGATCAGCCAGGTCGAGCGGCTGAGTTCCAATGAAACGAAAATTGCGCCAAGATCGCTGCGGATGGCGCTCGGCGCTTCGGGCCGATCAGCTTTAACTTGCATGGCTGTCTCCAGAGTTGGTCTTCGCAACCTCACTCTGCCAGAGCGCCGGTCGCTATCCACCTCCCCATGGGATCTCAAAGGATCGACCAATGATCTTGCCACGCGACAACAATAGCGCGGTGTGGGGATGACCACGCGCCAGCTGTATAATGAGAACGCCTTTCTGGCCCGCGTGAACTTTGCGGAAAAGTGCTTTCGCGATCACCAGACGCACACGCGCGCGATGGACACCTGCTTCGAGATGTACGACGGCGCGGCCGCCGTTGTCGCGCTCGTCCGCCGTTGTCGCGCTCGTCCGCCGT
>PLZT01000677.1 GCA_003152255.1 Methylocystaceae bacterium
CCCAGCACCAGATCGACGATCTCGACTTGAACGACACGCCCTATGGGGTTTTCGCGCGGCTGATGCCGGACGCGCCTCAGGCCCGGGTGCGCGCGATGGCGGCGCGCACGGGCTTTTCCGGCGCCAAGGCCGACACCAAGGTGGAGCGGCTGTCGGGTGGCGAGAAGGCGCGACTGCTGCTCGGCGTCGCCTCGTTCCGGGGGCCGCATTTACTCATTCTNNGCTATCTGCTGGAAGCCTGCGCCGAACAGCTTTGGGTCGTCGAAGACGGACGCGTTCGTGTTTTCGACGGCGATGTGGACGATTATGCGCGCCATGTTTTAAGCAAGACGCGCGGCGAGGAGCCTCGCGCGCCGACGGCGCCTCCCGCCGAGACGAGCCTCGAAAAGCCCTCCGCCGCCAAGGGACGGCGCGATCCCGGTTTCGCGCGCCGCCAACTCGCGAGCGCAGAGGAAAAGGTCGAGAAATTCACCAAGCTGCTGGCCCGCGTGGACGCCGCGCTGGCCGCTCCGGACGCGTTTTCGCGCAACCGCGACGAGGCCGCGCGCCTTGCCGCGCAACGCGAGGAGCTCGCGAAGGCGCTCGCCGGGGCCGAGGAGCAATGGCTGGAGCTCGCCGCCGAACAGGACGGCTGACCGGGCGCGGGGCGCTTGGTTTTGGATTGTGCTTATATGATCGTGGAGAGCCCCGCGCGCCCTTTTGGAGCGCTTTAGGGGCGACGCTTCGAGGAGACCAACGCCGTGACCACAGCCAAAAACTTCCCGGTGACGCGCAGCGAGGCGGAGTGGCGCGCGCGCCTCAGCCCCGAACAATATCAGGTCATGCGCGAGCATGGCACCGAGCGCCCCGGCAGTTGCGCGCTAAATCACGAAAAGCGCGCTGGCGTCTTTTCCTGCGCCGGCTGCGACCAGCCCTTGTTCGCGTCGACGGAAAAATTCGACAGCGGGACCGGCTGGCCGAGCTTCTTCGATCCGCTCGAAGGCGCGCTGGAGACAACGCAGGACCGCAGCCATTTGATGGTGCGGACGGAGGTCCACTGCGCTCGTTGCGGCTCGCACCTCGGCCATGTGTTCGACGACGGCCCGCCGCCGACTGGTCTGCGCTACTGCATCAACGGCGTCGCGCTGAATTTTTCGCCACGATAGCCGAACCGCGTCGATTTTTATGCGCGGGCGCCCCTCTGGGTCGCCGGCGATCCTCTTGACCTTTCGCGCGGAACCCTCAAAACCATGCGCGCATAAGGCCGAAAGCAAAAAAGGCAAGCGATATGGCGACGCCCATCGACGGTCCAAGAGTGCAGGCGAAATCCGGCGCCGCGAAGCAACTGGTGATTTTTCTCCACGGTTACGGCGCGGATGGCGGCGATCTGATCGAGATTGGCCGGCAATGGCGCAATTTTCTGCCCGACGCGGATTTCGTGGCGCCGAACGCCTCGGAACGTTGCGCGATGTCGCCTGGCGGCCGGCAATGGTTTCCTCTCACAATGCGGGATCCAAACGAGCGTTGGCGCGGAGTGACGGGGGCGCGTCCGACGCTCGACGCCTTCATCGACGCGGAGCTCGCGCGGCGCGGGCTCGACGAGCGAGCGCTGGCGCTGGTGGGCTTTAGCCAAGGGACGATGATGGCGCTGCACACGGGACTGCGCCGCAAGATCGCGCCGCGCGCTATCCTCGGCTATTCCGGCGTGCTCGTGATTGGTCCGGCGCAGCCGGGCGAAGAACGCGTCGAACATGCCGTTCCGCCGGCGATCCTGCTGGCGCATGGCGAGGAAGATACGTTGATCCCGGCCGAGGCGCTGTTCCTGTCGATCAATCTTCTCGGCGAGATGAGCATTCCCGCCCAGTGGCACCTCTCGGCGGGGCTCGAACACGGCATCGACAACGCCGGACTCGTTCATGGCGGTCTGTTTCTTGCGCAAAGCTTTGGCGTGCCCGTGGATTTTGGACGAAGCGCGCGTTAGATGGCGTAATTGGCCGCCGCGGGGCCGAGGCTTTGCGGCGGAGTGGTCATCCTCCAGGAAGCATCGAGCGTCTGCGTCGTGGACGGCAAAAGTGGAAGCCGGTTTTGCCTCGGAAAGCACGACAATACGAAGAAAGCAGACTCTTTCCGATTCGATCTAAACCCGGAAGGACTTTAGCGCGCCGCTCCCGAGAACAGCTTCATGAAGCGCTCGCGCGATTTAGGAAACTTGCCGTTGTCGAGTTCGGAGGGAGGCGCGTCGAAATACACGTGAAACGCGATCGCGCCCGCGTGACGACGCAGCCACTCGCTCATTTTTTCAACGAAATATGGATTATCCGGCGCGTCCTTCAGCCCAACGCCCCATTCGCCGATGTGCATCGGCTTGCCGTGACGGGTCGCGAAATTCTCCAGCCAGAGCAGGCCGAAGGGACCTTCCAGACCGCTGTTCCAGGCCTCGGCCGGGGCGACGGCGCTCGGCGCGTCGTAAATATCGAGGCCGATCGTATCGACGACGTCGTCGCCGGGATAGGCGAGTTCTGGCGAACTGTTCAAGGGTCCGGCGCCGGGACACCAGGCGAAGGTGAAGCGGGGCGACGCCTTGCGAAATATGCCGACGACGCGCCGATAGGCCGCGATGTAATCCGCCTCGACGCCGCCCGCCGCCCAAGGAAACCAGTCGCCGTTCATTTCCCAGCCGATGCGCGCGATGGCGTCGGGCTGCGACGCGGCGATGGACTTCGCGGCGATCTCGAAATCGGCGTCATCGGCGCCGCTCGCCACCTCCTTGAGCGAGGTTCCCTTCATCGTCAGAGCGATGGACCAGATGAGCATTCGCGCCGGATTTCTTCGCCGCCAATAGGCCGGGACCCAATCGTATTTCGCCATTTCCGCCCAGCTGTCGACGCCGAAATAATCGAGCGCGACAAGAGAGGACGGCGGCAGGCCCAAGCTTTGCTCGCGCGCCCGCAAGGAAGCCTCGCGGCCGCCGCGGTCCGTTCCGTCGGGCTCCTGAGCCCAGCGCACGAACATGCCCATGCGAGGCGGATTCGGCCGCGCGGCGGCGGACGCCCCGGCGGCAAACGGGAGCGAGAGCGCGAATAAGAGCAAAAGCGCGCGCCTCTTCATTTCGGCGCGACGATACATCCTCGACACATGATACTCCGGGCGTGTCGGCGTGTCCGTGCGCCGCCCTCAAGGCGGCGGATCAAAGCCGGTTCAACGACGCGCATTGGACGAGGGCAAGGTCGGCTTCACGCCCGTCGTTCAACGAACCGCGATTAACGACTTCGTGAATCCGGCGAATCGTTCACGCTCGACCACGGCGTCGGGGAACAATTCTCTCATCGCTCGCGCGTCGACAAGCCGCGCGTCATCGAGCATTTGACGCGCCTCGCCGGCCGACCGCGCGCGCGGATGGAACCCGCAAGCCCATCGCATCAGGATGGACACGCGCCAAGGTTCCGGCAGCCAGTGGATGAACGGCACGCGGAAATGTGGTTCGAGCGGAAACCAAAAATTCGGCGTCTGCACGAAATAGCGCGGCGCGAGCCGGCGTATCTCCCGCGCCATCCTCCACTGCTCCCGCCAGCCTCCAACATGCTCGATCACGGAATTTGAATGCACCACGTCGAAGCTCTGGTCCCGAAATTGATCCAGAGCGCGGCCATCGCCAGCAATGCTACGAAAACGCTCATCTTGCGTTGGCTCGCTTTCGACATTCACCAATGTGAAATGGACTGGCCGGTCGCGCCAGAATGGCTCCAGCCCTTGCCAATAGGCGAGCGTGCCGCCGACATCGAGAATGTCGCATTTTCCTTTGGTTCGAATGATCTCGTCAACAATTGAGAGGAAGCGCCTCACGCGCGCCTTGCGGAAGTGATTGCGGTTTATAGTGTTAATATTCGCCGTTAGCGGGATAAGGTTGTTTATCGCGTCGACATATGTATTTAGAACCGAATGATCCAATTTCCCATCGGCCCCTAGCGGTATCAACTGGCGAAGTCGGGTCAGATGCTGAGACTGTGGCTGCATGCTTTTACGTCCCTATCCGCAAGACGAATTAGTTGCTGACAAGCATACCCGATTTTGGAATAACGCAATCCAAAGTTTCAAACTTAATTAATAAGCGGCGCGTCAAGGCAATGAAAAGACGGACTCTTGGCGAGGCTGGCACGCCGCGACGCACGACGCCAGTCGCTGGCACGATTCTTTAAAGATCGCCGAGAAATCCGGGCTCTTGTCCCGAATCGATACGGATATATGCGAGAAGGTCGAAATAATGGCTCTAAATGATTCTCAGGTCGCCGCTTCTCGCGCTCCACGCCCGCAAGGCCCCGGCGTCGTCGACGATGGACGCGCTGATTCTTCCATTTATCTCGATTCCCTCGCCGATTGGGACGCCCATCGGTCCCTGGGCGTTCGCATTTCCGCGCGCCTGTCGCGTCATATTCCGACGCGGTCCATTGCGTTGAAAAACGAAAAGCCGATCGTGACATTCACCTTCGACGACGTGCCGGAAACGGCGCTCACCGAGGGAGCGCGGCTACTCGAACAAGCGAATGCGCGTGGAACGTTTTACATTTCCACCGCGTTGCTGGGCCGCCGCACGGCGCACTGGACCGTGATCGACGCCGAGGGCGTTCGCGAACTCCACCACCGAGGGCACGAAATCGGGTTGCACGGCCACGCGCATCTTCCCGTCGGACTGCATGGCGACTCCGAATTTCCCGCGGATATCGCGCGCAATCGCGAGATGTTGCGGTCCATCGATCCGAGCATGCTCGCTGAAAATTTCGCCTATCCCTATGGTCTGGCGAGCTTTGCCAGAAAGCTGCGGCTCTCGAAGCTTGTCAGATCGAGCCGAGGCGTCGAAAGCGGCGTCAACAGCGGGACGATCGACGCCCAATTCATTCGGAGCGTCGCTCTTGGCGAAGCGTCGATAGGCTATGCCGAGATTGATCGTTATCTCGATCAAGCAATCGACAATAATGGATGGCTCGTCTTTTTCACGCATGACGTCGGGGACGCGCCGAGCCCATACGGCGTTTCGAAACGCATGCTTCATTACGCCATTGAAGCCGCGATACGACGGGGAATCGCTATTCTCACATTGAACGCCGTGCTCGATCGAGCGAAGGCGCGCTAAGGGCAATTATGGCGGCATAAATCAATCCTTCTTATGATCGCGTCGAACGAGAAGCAGCGGAGCTTGTCATGGTTGTCGAAATGGCCGCACACCCGGTTGTGGACGCGGATCTCGGCGACATAGCGAAATTCCTGACTCTATCTTTTGGCGGAAGCGAATCGCATTATCGTCTATTGTTTTCGTACTGGTGGGAGAGCAACGCTTCCTGGCATCGCGGCTTGCCCAAGGGTTGGGTGATAAAATCGCAAGACGGGGACATCATCGCCTTCACCGCGAACATACCATTCGCCTATGTCATAAACGGCCAAGCCGGCAAATGTTTCGTGACCGGATACACATGCGTCGATGAAAATTGGCGCGGACATAAGCTGTCCAAAAAGATTGGGAGCGCATTCCTCGCTCAAGACGACGCCGATCTGCTTATCGGGACCGACTCCACGCCGCCGGCCTATCAACTTTGGCTCGGCCTTGGAATGCGGCCGCTTCAGCGAAACTGGCGCGAAAAAAGCTGCCGGGTTCTGGGCGGGGCCGACCATTTGCTCGATGCGCGGCGGTCCTTTTCGCGCGTGCTGGGGCCCGCGCTGGGAGGTCTGGGCAGCGCTGTGATCGCGCTCGCGAAAATGTCGAGTCCCGCGCTTTCGCGAGCGCTCACCGCGCGAAAAATCCTGAGTTTCGACGTTCCAGGCTCCGAACGTATCGAAACGTTCAGGGCGGAACAGTCTCCGACGACCTATGCCGTCCGCGATCGCGAGACGCTCGACTGGATGTATTTCGGGTGCGACTATGTGCGCGAGAACAGAGCCGTGTTCGCCGCGTTCGACGGCGGTTCGATCGTCGGCTATCTCGCCGTGAAGCGGATCATGAATTCGTTTTATCTTTTGGAATGCCGGTGCGAAAACGCGGACCCCGAAATCGCGCGCGTTTTGATTTGGGCCGCGCGCGACCATGCGGAGTCGCTGGGAATATCCTTCATCAACGTGTGGAGATACGGGCCAATGATCGCGGATGCGATTCCAAGGATGTGCTCCACGACCTACAGAAGCATTCATATGATGACATATTGTTATCGCTCCAACCGCGGCCCCATTGACGAGGACAAATGGGAATCGACGCCCGGAGACGGCGATCTGTCCGTGAACTAGACTTCGAGTTTCGCGAAAAAAACTCACCCTTTCTCCGCGCTGCTCTTTTGATAGTCCTTCACGTCGGAAAAGACGATTTGTGGATGGCGCTCGCTGTCGTAGCGCAGCGAATAGGCGCTGGGGGCCATGAAGACGGGATCGCCGTCGATGTCGAGCGCGATCGACGAGCCGTGGGCGTCGATGAAATTTCGCAGCGCGGTTTTGTCGTCCGAGCTTATCCAGCGGCACAGCGTGAAGCGCGACATTTCATATGCGACGGGGAGGCCATATTCGGCGTTAAGCCGCGTCTGGAGAACGTCGAGTTGCAGCGCCCCGACCATGCCGACGATGGCGCCCGAGCCGTCCTGAGGGATGAACAGCTGCACCACGCCCTCCTCGGCCAACTGCTTCAGCGCCTCGCGCAGCTTCTTGGCCTTCATCGCGTCGCCGAGCGTGATGCGGCGCAGGATTTCCGGCGCGAAACTCGGCACGCCGCGAAAAACGAGATCCTCGCCCTCGGTCAGCGTGTCGCCGATCCGCAAAATCCCGTGATTGGGTAGGCCCACGACATCGCCGGCGAAAGCCTCGTCGGCGATGGAGCGGTCGCGCGCGAAGAAAAACTGCGGCGCGGTGATGCTGATCGGCTTGCCCGTGCGAACGAGCTTCGCCTTCATGCCGCGCGTGAGTCGCCCCGAGCAGATGCGCATGAAGGCGATGCGGTCGCGGTGGTTTGGGTCCATATTCGCTTGAATCTTAAAGACGAAGCCGGTCATCTTGGGCTCGTCGGCCTCGACCGGGCGTTTGTCGGCCTGCTGTGCCCGCGGCGAGGGCGCGTAGGCCGCCATCGCGTCGATGAGGTCGCGCACGCCGAAATTGCGCAGGGCGCTGCCAAAATACACCGGCGTCAAATGGCCCTCGCGGAAGGCCGCGAGATCGAAGGGCTTCGCGCCCTCCTGGGCGAGTTCCGCCTCCTCGCGCCACGCCTCCGCCTCGAACGGCGGCAGCAACGCGGTCAGCGCGGGGTCGTCGAGGCCGGAGACGGTCATGAGCTCGTCGTCTTTATCCAGCTTGCGCACCGATTTCGTCGCGAAACAATAGGTTCCGGCGAAGGTCTTGCCGCGGCTGATCGGCCAGGTGACCGGCGCCGTGTCGAGCGCCAGGGTCTTTTCGATCTCGTCGAGCAGTTCGAACGGATCGCGGCTCTCGCGGTCGAGCTTGTTGATGAAGGTGACGATGGGGATGTCGCGCAACCTGCAGACTTCGAACAGCTTTCGCGTGCGCGCCTCTATGCCCTTAGCCGCGTCGATGACCATGACGGCGGCGTCGACCGCCGACAGCGTGCGATAGGTGTCTTCCGAAAAGTCCTCGTGGCCCGGCGTGTCCAGCAGGTTGAAGACGCAGTCGCCATATTCGAAGGTCATCACCGAGGTGACGACGGAAATCCCGCGTTCGCGCTCAATGCTCATCCAGTCGGAGCGGGTCTGCGTGGCGTTGCGCTTGGCGCGGACCTGGCCGGCGAGCTGAATCGCGCCGCCGAACAGCAGCAGCTTTTCGGTCAGCGTGGTCTTGCCGGCGTCGGGATGCGAAATAATCGCGAAGGTGCGCCGTCGGGAGATCGGATCGGCGAATTTTGACGGCGCGAGGCCGGCGTTGGGCGTGGGAGCGTTCATTTTTCGAGGCGAAACCTTTTGGCGCGAGGCGCGCGGCGTTCCGCGCCGTCTTAGCCCGATCCGCGCCCGGTGGCGAGAGGGCGGGCGGCGGCGGTGGGCCGATTTGAAATTTCAGGCTTCGCGCCGGGAGCGGCTATTGGCGCCCGAGTGAGGACGACCTTGGGGCTTCAAAGCGACGGTGCGCTAAAACCGCTGTCATAACTTTGTTGCATCTTCTCCCCACTTCTTTTCGATCTCCTTTTTGAAGGATTCAAAATTAGAAATCCTTCTGTTTATCGTCATAACCTTCCATAGTCGCATAAAACCAAGTGCTAAGAATATATATAAAAATGATATTATAGTAACGCTAAGTATATCAGTGATATACACTGAAATATCATCCGCAACTTTCGGAAATTGCCTAGTGAGAAGCGGATGATTGCCCGTATCTATATCAAAAGCAGCTAATATACGTCTTGTATTGACGTCTGTGTCGAGCATAATAACAGAATATGCAGATAGCAAGATTGCTGTGCCGCCGAAAAGAAAGGCTACTAAACACATCGTCTGGTGGAATGTTAAGGTAGATATCAATCTATCATGATTGTTCTTGAGATTGCATATATATCTGTATTCTGTAACCGCCTTATCCATTTTCTTCAAAACTGCACGATCATTTATCTGCGCAATCCAGGTCTCAATATGACCTTGGTACTTTGCTAGGATGAACGTTGCCGCAAGTGTGATGGCTAGTTCAATAAGAAATTTTGTAACTTCTTCCATTAGCGTGCGTCCTAACGAGCGCGGTATCTTTCTCCGCCGTTTTAACCAACACAGCGGCGGCGCGCAAATTTGCGAGCGCAAAAATCCAACAATTTCGTTCCAAATCTAAGACCGTGAAAAATCGGCCCCTTTTCGATGCAAAACTCCGGCGCGGAATTGACGCCTTATTTTGTGGCTTGGCCAAGCCCGTTGGGCGCGAAGGCTCGGGTCCGCTGAATTTCAACCCGTGCCACCCCTCCCTGCCCGGCTTGCGCCCGGCCCCGCCGATGTCCATACAACCAACGGCCCGCCCGCCGCGCGAATCGGCTTGGCGCGACGGCGGCGCGAAGGAGGATTGTGGCGATGGCGCAAAAAGGCTCTGCCCCCCCCGGCGGCGGCGAGGACAAGGCCCCGACGCCGATCGAACTGCGCGAGGCGCTCGAAGACCGCTATCTGCGCTATGCGCTGTCGACCATCACCGGGCGGGCGCTGCCCGACGCCCGCGACGGGTTGAAGCCCGTGCATCGGCGCATTCTCTATGGGATGCACATTCTGCGGCTCGACCCGGGATCGCCATTCAAGAAATGCGCGAAGATCGTCGGCGACGTGATGGGCTCGTTTCATCCGCATGGCGATCAGGCGATCTACGACGCGCTGGTGCGCCTCGCGCAGGATTTCTCGTCGCGCTACCCGCTGGTCGACGGGCAGGGCAATTTCGGCAATGTAGACGGCGATTCCGCCGCCGCCTACCGCTACACCGAAGCGCGCATGACCGCCGTCGCGCGGCTGCTTTTGGAGGGAATCGACGACGACGCGATCGACTTCAAGCCCAATTACTCGGGCGAGGAGGAAGAGCCGATCGTGTTGCCGGCGGCGCTGCCCAATCTCCTGGCCAATGGCTCGCAGGGCATAGCGGTCGGCATGGCGACCTCGGTGCCGCCCCATAATGTCGCCGAGCTTTGCGACGCCGCGCTCTATCTGATCGGCCACCGCACCGCCAACGCCGAGCAATTGCTCACCTTCGTCCAGGGGCCGGATTTTCCGACGGGCGGCATTGTCGTCGACAAGCGCGCCGACATTATCGAAACCTATCGCACCGGACGCGGTTCGTTCCGGCTGCGCGCCCGCTGGACCAAGGAAGAGCAGCCGCGCGGCGGCTGGGTCGTCGTCGTCACGGAAATACCCTATGGCGTGCAGAAATCGCGGCTGATCGAGCGGCTCGCCGAATTGGTGATGGAGAAAAAACTGCCGCTGGTCGCCGACGTGCGCGACGAATCCGCCGAGGATGTCCGCATCGTCTTCGAACCTCGAGCGAAAAATGTCGATCCGGCGCTGATGATGGAGACGCTGTTCAAGCTCTCCGAACTGGAGACCCGCTTCCCCGTCAATATGAATGTGCTGGTCGACGGCGTTTCGCCGCGCGTCGTCTCTCTCGACGAGGCGCTGCGGCAGTGGCTCGATCATCGCCGCGAGGTGCTGCTGCGCCGCTCGCGCCATCGGCTGACCGCGATCCTGCGGCGGCTCGAACAGCTCGAGGGCATGCTCGTCGTCTTTCTCAATCTCGATGAGGTGATCCGCATCATCAGAGAGGAGGACGACGCCAAGGCCGCGCTCAAGGCCGCGTTCAAGCTCACGGACATGCAGACCGACTATATTCTCGACACTCGCCTTCGCGCCCTGCGCAAGCTCGAGGAAATGGAGCTCCGCAAGGAACATGCGGAGCTGACCAAGGAGCGCGCCGAGGTCGAGGGGCTGCTCGCCGACGAGCCCAAGCAATGGCGCGCCATCACCGCGCAAATCCGCGAGTTGAAGAAGACGTTCGGCCTGCAGACGAAGCTCGGGGCGCGGCGCACGACTTTCGAGGACGCGCCGGAGACCGGGGATCTCGATCTGACGGAAGCGATGATCGAGCGCGAGCCGATCACCATCGTGGTCTCGCAAAAGGGCTGGATTCGCTCGCTCAAGGGCCATGTCGCCGATGTGTCCACGCTGCCCTATAAGGGCGACGACGCGCTGGAGACGGCGTTTTTCGCGCAGACGACCTCGAAGATTCTGGCCTTCGCCTCGAACGGCAAGGTTTTCACGCTCGACGCCGCCAAATTGCCGGGCGGACGCGGCCATGGCGAGCCGATCCGGCTGCTCGCCGACATCGACGAGGACGCCAGCGTCATTCGGGTGGCGCCCTATACGCCGGGGGCTTCGCTGCTGCTGGTCGGCGACGACGGGCGCGGCTTCGTCGTCGCGGAAGACGATCTGATCGCGACGACGCGCAAGGGCCGCGCCGTGCTCAACATCGACGCGCCGGCGCGGCTGAAAATCGTCGCGGCGGCGCAAGGCGATCACGTCGCGATCATCGGCGAAAACCGCAAGCTGCTGGTGTTTCCGCTCAGCGAGGCGCCGCGCATGGCGCGCGGCAAGGGCGTGCGGATGCAGCGATACAAAGACGGCGCCGTCTCCGACGCCAAGGTGTTCGCAATGAACGAGGGCTTGAGCTGGACCGATTCCTCCAGCCGCGTGTTCAACGTCGCGAGCCTGGAGCTGAAGGACTGGCTCGGCCATCGCGCCGAGGCGGGCCGCCTGCCGCCGCGGGGATTTCCGAAGAACAACAAATTCGGGTGAGCGAAATCTCGAGGGACGCCCGACATTCCCTTTGTATAATCATCTTCGCCTGGCAAAAAAAGAATCGCTCATGCCCGTTCGCCATCTCGATCCCATCCTCGTCGACCGCATCGCCGCCGGCGAAGTGGTCGAGCGGCCGAGCTCCGCCGTCAAGGAGCTGATCGAAAACGCGCTCGACGCCGGCGCGAAGCGCATCGACGTCGCCATCGAGGACGGCGGCCGCAAACTCATCCGCGTGATCGACGATGGATGCGGCATGGACGAGCACGATCTTTCGCTTTCCATCGAACGCCACGCCACCTCCAAGATTCCAGACGGCGATCTCACGCACATCGGGACGCTGGGCTTTCGCGGGGAGGCGCTGCCCTCCATCGCCGCCGTCTCGAACCTCTCCATCGACACGCGCGCTCAAGGGGCGCCGCATGGTTTCGCGATTCATGTCGAGGCCGGCGAGAAGCGGGCTTTGCGCGCCAGCAACTGGCCGCGCGGCACGCGCATCGAGGCGCGCGACCTCTTCGCCGTGACGCCGGCGCGGCTCAAATTTCTCAAGACCGACCGCGCGGAAACGGCGGCGGTCGCCGATGTCGTCAAACGCCTCGCGATGGCTCACGCCGACGTGCGCTTCGCGTTTTCGGCGGGTGGCGGCGCCGGCTTCGACTATCCGGCCTGCGAGCCGGATAGGGCGCCCGAAGGACACCCGTCCTTCGAGACGGGTTATGAAACGGGCCGAGCGCGTCGGATCGCTCAAGTGCTCGGCGAGGAGTTCGTCGCCAACGCGATTCCGATCGACGCGGCGCGCGAGGATTTTCGCCTCGCCGGACTCGCGGGACTGCCGACCTACAATCGCGCCAATGCGCAAATGCAATATGTCTATGTCAACGGCCGGCCGGTGCGCGACAAGCAGCTTTCGGGCGCGATGCGCGCCGCCTATCTCGATTTTCTCGCGCATGACCGGCATCCCGCGCTGGTGCTGTTTCTGGAGGGCGATTACGCCGCCATCGACGTGAACGTGCATCCGGCCAAGGCCGAGGTGCGCTTTCGCGATCCGGGACTCGTGCGCGGACTCGTGGTCGGCGCGCTCAAGCAGGCGCTGTCGGGCGCGCTTCATCGCGGCTCGGACAGCAATGCTTTGAGGGCGCTCGATATGATCTCCGCGGGTAACGCGACGGGACGCCATTGGCGACCGGCGCCGCCGGCGAATTGGGACGCGCGGCTCTCGCCCAACGCGCCGCCTGAGTTCGCGCGGCAAGGCTTCGCCGAGAACCCGCAAGCGAGCTTCACCCCCGGTCCGCCCGCCGCCGACACCAGCGCGCAGATCGCCGCCATCTCTCCGCAAGACCTAGACGCGCCTCTTGGCGCGGCCCGGGCGCAGCTTCACGAGACCTATATCGTCGCGCAGACCCGCGCGGGATTGGTGATCGTCGATCAGCACGCCGCGCACGAACGTCTCGTCTACGAAAAGTTGAAGCGCCAGCGCGAGGCCAGCGGTGTCGCCCGGCAAATTCTGCTGATCCCGGCCGTTGTCGAATTGGACGCCGCGCGGCTCGACGCGCTGGCGCCGGCCGTGACGGAACTCGCCGAGCTTGGCCTCGTGATCGAGCCCTTCGGAGCGGGCGCGGTTTTGGTGTGCGAAACGCCGGCGATTTTAGGCGAGATCGACGCGGCGAAACTCGTCGCGGACATCGCCGACCTGCTCGCCGAAGAAGGCGACGCGCGCGCGCTGTCGCGTCGTCTCGACCATGTGCTGGCGACCTGCGCCTGCCATCGTTCCGTGCGCGCCGGACGCCGCCTCGCGCCGCAGGAAATGAACGCGCTGCTGCGCGAGATGGAGACGACGCCGGGCGCCGGCCAATGCAACCACGGGCGTCCAACCTATGTGGAGCTGAAGCTCTCCGACATAGAACGGCTGTTCGGCCGCAAATAACGCGTCAGGCGCCGTCGCCGCTCAGCGCGCGCGGCGCGGGCGAAATCACCTTCACCTGCCCGCCGGTGATTTCGAGCACCGACAGACCGCGATCGTTCGTGCCGTCCGCGCGGAAGCGAAACACGCCGTCGGCGCCGTTGAAGCCCGACGGGTTGGTCAGCACGCTTTCGGAAAAGCGCTGCGAGCCCTGCGCGCGCGAGAGCGCGATGGACAGCGAAACCGCGTCATAGCCAAGCGTCGCGATGCGCGTCGGCTCTATGTTGAATTTGGCGCGATAGCGCGACGCGAAAGCGTTGAACCCGCCATTCTCGGGCGCCGAGAACCACGCCCCTTGCAGGGCGGGAAGGTTATAAACGCGCGGGTCGTTCCAAAGGCCGGTCCCCAAAATCTGCACACGCTTCGAATCGAGATTGGCGGCGATTAGATCGCGCGAAATGGACGCCATCGCGTCTGGAGTGTCGGGAATGAACAGCGTGTCGATCTGATCGGCGACGGCGGCGATGCGCTTCACCGACTCCCCTGCGGAGCCGGGCTTGTAGCGCTCGATGGTCATGACGCGCAGCCCGTGATTGGCGGCGCTTTGCTGAAACTGCGCCAGCGCGATCGCGCCATAGCTGTTATCTGGAATGAGCGCGGCGATGGACTTTTTATCGCGCTGGGCGGCGAAGGAAATGATCCGCTCGACGTAGTTCTCGACGAGGAACGACAGCAGATACACCCCGTGCGCCGCCGCGGAAGTGTCCGTGGAAAAGGCGATCACCGGACGTCCAGCGCCGCGCGCGACGGCACCGGCCTCCTTGACGCCGGCGGCGAAGACCGGTCCCAGAATAATTTCCGCGCCCTCGTTGACCGCGCTCTGCGCCGCGGCGGAGGCGCCCGCCGGCGTGGAGTGATCGTCCTTCACCAGAATGCTGACGTCGTTGGCGCCGGAATCCATGTAAGCGAGTTGCGCGGCGTTGCGCAGCGACGCGCCGACGACCGACGGACCGGAAGCTTGCGTGAGCGGGACGATCAGCGCGATTTTGATGGAGCCCGTCCCGATCTGCTCGGTGGCCTCCCCGGCCGCGCGGGCGGCCCCCGGCGCGGCCGGCGGCGTGGCGAGGCTCAAGTCGCGGCCAGGACGGCCGCCTGGGTTGCAGGCCGCAAGCAACGCCGCCGCCAGAATGGTCAAAGCGAAGCCCAGGCGCGGCGCGCCCGCTGGCGACAATCGATTTGCCTCGTGCATGAAGATTAACGTCCTCTGCCTCGCGGCGACAGCCGCAAGGACCGTCCCGCCGTCCATTTGCGCCGAATAGGCCCGCCTCATTAGCCCAATGTCAATAGAGGTTCAAATTGGCTACGCTGCGGTACGAACCGATTTCACGAGCGCCGTCTTGCCGAAAGCAGAGCTGACGTTCTATATAAAGAACGTTTGACCGCTGGATCGAAGGGCGCCTAACGCGCGATGCGTATGCGAGGTGAGCATGTCTGACGAAAGCGCCCGCGCGGCGAACGCCGGCTACACCGCATTCGGCCTCAGGGCGGAAGCTGAACCGATCGCGCCCGGTCTGCATGTCGTGGCGACGCCGATCGGCAATCTGCGCGATATCTCGTTCCGGGCGCTGGCGACGCTCGCCGCCGCCGACGCGGTGATCGCCGAGGACACTCGCGTCACCAGCGTTCTTTTGGCGCATTACGGCATTTCCTCGCCGCTCGTCGCCTATCACGAGCACAACGCCAAGGTGATGCGGCCGCATCTTATCGCGCGGCTGGAGGCGGGCGCCGCGCTGGCGCTGGTTTCCGACGCTGGCACGCCGCTTGTTTCGGACCCCGGGTTCAAGCTGGTGCACGAGGCGCTGGCGGCGGGCGTCAAGGTGACCTCGATTCCCGGCGCCTCGGCCGTGCTGGCGGCGCTGGTGGTCGCCGGCCTGCCGACCGACCGATTCTTTTTCGAGGGGTTCTTGCCGCATAAAAGCGGCCCGAGACGCGCGCGCCTCGCCGAGCTCGCGCGCATACCGGGCACGCTGGTGTTTTTCGAAAGCCCCCGCCGGATCGCCGAGACGCTGCAAGACTGCCTCGCCGCGCTCGGCGACCGCGAGGCCGCCATCGCCCGCGAACTGACCAAGGTTTTCGAGACCGTGCGGCGCGGCTCGACCGCCGAACTGGCGGCCGCTCTGGCGCGGGAGGAGCCGCCCAAGGGCGAGATCGTGCTGCTGATCGCGCCGCCCGAAGCCGGCGCGGAGGCGATTCTGGAGGCCGACCTCGACGCGGCGATCGGCGCGGCGCTGACGACCCATTCGGTCAAGGACGCCGCCAGCGTCGTCTCGGCCGCGACCGGGCAGCCGCGCCGGCAGGTTTACGCCCGCGCGCTGCAAATCTCGGCGGGCCGCGAGAAGTGAACCCGCCAGCCTCGCGAAAGCGCCGCGCCAACCACGACTTCGGCCTGCGCGCGGAAAGCCTCGCGGCGCTCTGGTTGCGATTGAAATTATACAAGATTCTGGCGCGCCGCTACCGCGTCAACGGGGGCGAGATCGACATTATCGCCAGACGCGGCGACGACATCGTTTTCGTCGAGGTGAAGGCGCGCGGCGCGATGGACGACGCGCTGATCGCGATCACGCCGCAAAAGCAGCGGCGCCTCGCCAACGCCGCGGCGCGCTGGCTGGCGGCGAACCCCTGGGCCGCCCAGTATACGCTGCGCGCCGACGCCGTGTTCGTCGCCCCTCGCCGGCTGCCGCGCCATGTGATCGACGTGATGGAGCTGCGGATCGGGTGATGGGCGTCGCGACTGGACAGGGACGGGCGGGCGGGGCAAAAAGGCGCAAAGCAGGCCGCCTTCGCGCCGCGCAACCTCACGAGACGCTAATATGAACAAGCCGGCAACGGACATCCAAACCCTCAAAGGCGCNNCTCCTGCTCGCGCATCGCTCGCATCGCGCCTTCCTGCCGCGAAAGCTCCCCGACGGCGCGTTGGAGACCATCATAGCGGGCGCGCAATCGGCTTCGACCTCCTCGAATTTACAGGTCTGGAGCGTCGTCGCGATCGAGGATCAGGAACGCAAGAACCGCCTGGCCGATCTCGCCGGCGGGCAACAGCATATCCGCGACTGCGCCGTGTTTCTGGTCTGGCTCTCCGATCTCGCCCGGCTCGACAATCTCGCCAAGCTCAACGGCCGCGAGGCGGGCGCGCTCGCCTTTGTCGAATTGTTCCTGACCGGCGTCGTCGACGCGGCGCTGGCCGCGCAAAACGCGGTCGTGGCGCTGGAATCGCTGGGGCTCGGCTCGGTCTATATCGGCGCCATGCGCAACAAGCCGTTGGAGGTCGCCAAGGAGCTGAACTTGCCGCCTAACGTCTTCGGGGTGTTCGGCATGGCGGTCGGTTTTCCCGACCCCGCGGTTGACACGGGCGTCAAACCGCGGCTCGGCCAGGGGGCCGTGCTGCACCGCGAGCAATATGAATGGGGCGAGGCTCAACTCGACGCGATCAACACGCTCGACGCGAAATTCCGCGAATTCCAGAAAGAGCAGAGCCTGCCCGAACAGGGCTGGATACGTCAGGTTCTCGCGCGCGTGCGCGGCCCCGACGCGATGAGCGGCCGTCACAGACTGAAAGAGGAACTGGCCGCCTTGGGCGTCGAGTTGAAGTAATCGCCGGTCAGCGCATCGACGGGTTCATCTCGTCGACGCGCGAGCGGGCGCGCTCGCGTATCCCAAAGGAGACGATCAGGCTGAACATGGCCGCCGACATGCACCATAGCGAATACCAGGCCGCGCGGTTGTGCAGCAGCGAATAGACGAAGGTGACGAACACCATCGCCCCAAACAGCCGTAGCGCCCGATTGTCGGACGAGACCAGCGGAACGACCGTCAGCGCGAGATAAGCGAGATCGGCGATCAGGGGTGGACGATCGAACCCCGGATCGTAGGCCAGCGAATGTCCGACGACGCTCGCCGCGACGCCGTCGGCGCCGGCGAGCAGGAAGCCGAGATACAGCGCGAGGAGGCCGCCGCAGCCGCACATCCACTTCCAAATGCGCTTACGCCGCGCGTCGGGTTCGGCGATCGACGCGGCCAGCGGCGTCAGAACCGGCCACACGAGAAACGCGATCATCGTGTAAAGGTAGCGAAAAATCTCGTCGCCCTCGAAGGGACGCTCGAGCGACCACCAAACGACGCCCTCGACAAATTGATGCACGGAAAACACCAGGGGAAACACGGCGAAACCAAGCATTCGCCGGTCGTGGCGCAAGGCCCTATGGACCGTGGCGGCGCCGATCACCGCAAGAGCGCATCCCGCGTTAATGCTCGCCCCCAGGGAATAGCACATCGCCAATCGCGCCCTTCACGCCAAACCATTCCGCGCGGACGATGGCTCTCCGCGCGGACGAGAGAAACGAAATTTTAGCGTCTCGGGACCGACCCGCGACGCCGCCGATAGCGTTGAAAGTATCTTCGCCCCCGACAAAATCAACAGCGTACTGTCCCTAATCCCAAGCGGTGCTCCGCCCTCGAGGCGGGGCCAGCGAACGCCGCTCTTGCTCGTCGGCGCGAGAGTGCCTACATGCGAGGCTTGACAGGCATAAGAGGCGCGAATGGACGAGGACCAGAGGGCGAGACCGGCGAGCTGGCACGCCACCACCATCGTGATGGTGAAGAAGGACGGCAAGACGGTTATCGCCGGCGACGGTCAGGTGAGCCTCGGCCAGACCATCATGAAGGGCAACGCCAAGAAAGTGCGAAGGCTTGGCAAGGGCGACGTGATAGCCGGCTTCGCCGGCGCGACCGCCGACGCCTTCACGCTGTTCGAGCGGCTCGAATCCAAGCTCGAACAATATCCCGGCCAGCTCACCCGGGCCTGCGTCGAACTCGCCAAGGATTGGCGCATGGACCGCTATTTGCGCCGATTGGAGGCGATGATGCTGGTCGCCGACAAGGATGTCGGCCTGGTGCTGACGGGCTCGGGCGACGTGCTGGAGCCCGAGGCCGATCAAACCGGCTCCGTCACCGCGATCGGCTCCGGCGGCAATTACGCGCTCGCCGCCGCGAGGGCGATGCTCGACGGTCCGCGCGACGCCGAGGCGATCGCCCGCCGCGCGATGGACATAGCCGCCGACATTTGCGTTTACACCAATCATAATATCGTCGTGGAGACGATTTGATCCCCGTCGCCTTCTGAAGGAACCGAGATATGGCCGATTTCTCGCCGCGCGAGATTGTTTCCGAACTCGACCGCTACATCGTCGGACAATCGGCGGCCAAGCGCGCCGTCGCCATCGCGCTGCGCAACCGTTGGCGCCGGCTACGTCTCGAAGGCCAGATGCGCGAGGAGGTTCTGCCAAAGAACATATTGA
>PLZT01000042.1 GCA_003152255.1 Methylocystaceae bacterium
AGCGATTATATGGACGAATTTGGCACCGCTCCGTTCGACAAAATCGACCATGAATTGAGCGATCGCTCCCTCGCTCGCCTCGATTGTCGCTTCATCAGCCGCGTATCCGTTCAACCTTCCTTTTGACGGCCAACTAAAAAACGCCATCGAGCTTTTGATCGAAAGATCGAGGCCGATTTGAGCTGCTCGGAGAGCCGCCTCCTCGAACGAAACATTATATCCATGCACGAAGACAACAGCGTGCCGCTCG
Organism: Methylocystaceae bacterium; assembly: GCA_003152255.1. Next base: position 251 of record PLZT01000042.1, read on the forward strand.
TCGACGGCAATTTTGGACAAGGCNNAAAACACGGCATCTCCCGTAGTGAATCTCGGCGTCTCGCTCCGACGAATATCCTTTGCTGGAGTCGTCGACATCAATGGGCCGCCTGTTCGTGCCAAACCAAACAAAATATTCCGCATTCGCCGAGGATTGATCGAGCGGATCGCCGGAAACCTTTTTGGTCGCCGGATGCGCGTCGGGAGTTTCAGGTAAGATGGCGCCCGCGCTTTCGGAGGCGGCGTCATCCTGTGTTGTATGGATAGTCGTCTCCGGCGGCAGATAGCCCGCATTGATGAGAACCCTGACGATCTCTTTAAGAGGATCAGCGTATTTGCGCGACGGTGGTTTGGGAGAAGCTCCGACGGCTTTTTCCTGAGGGTGGCCGAAGCCGGCCGCCGCTTCAAAATTGTCGTCGAAGGTCCGATTGAGGACGAGTTCAATGTCGGCAAGCCGCCGGCTTGTCGAACCCGGATCCCGCATTAGCCGGATCATAAGTTCCGCGATCTTCGCCAGCGCCTCGTTGCAAGCCACGAGAGCGAGCGGATTCGTGCTCGGATCGGCTTCGAGCTCCTGACGATACGTTAGCAGGCGCTCCAGTTTATCGAAGACAATGTCGCCCTGGCCGCTCATAACATATACCCTACGTCTTCTTTTTTCATGGATTGAGTGCGAACCGCACCATGGACCGCGAACGCGGCCCAATAATACGGATGAGCGAAAGGACACTCGCGTGGAGGCATGCACGCCAAGCGCTTCCGCTCCGCCCGAAGCGCATCAAGCGTCGAGTTCGCAGCTATGTAAGCTTCGTCATCCTTCGCCGATTCGGCCGTGTCGCGCAGCGCTTCGACTTCAAACCGTTCAGTATCGATACGGTGAATAATCTGATCCGCGGTAAGCGCTCGAAGAGCACGACTCGCTGTTTGGAGCGCGAGTGAAGCGCTTTCTCCACGCTGCAACATCGCTGCGTAGACTTCGCTGGTTAGCAGCCAGGTTGAAAAATCGTTCACCGCCCAAAAGGACGGGATAACAGTTGAGGCGCCGGCGCTCATGAACGCAGTGGGAAATCCGAGTTGCTCTTCGAGCGCTTGAGGTCTGATATCCATCAGAGCCGTTTCGCAGGCGTTGGCTCCAACGAAGCAACCCGGTTTCAGCACGAGCGAACCGGACCAAATGTCGCCAAGCGCGAGCCAGTCACAGTCGTCTTCATCCGCGTCGACTCTTGATGTCCAGGTTCCGATGCTTTTTTTATAATACCCCGTCTTATGCGCAAGCTGAAAGGCAGAGTGAGCGGGCCGTTCGAGATCAAAATGCGCGTGGGTCGACAGCTCCAGGAAGTCGGCATCAACCGCGTGTTCGAGCAACCATTCTTTCCTCGCTTTGGAGCCATAAGCCACCCTTGCCGCGCCCTCGCCAAAGAGTTCCGCGACGCGTCGGACTTGGCCATCCGTGAAAGGTAAGCTTCGATCCGGGTTTGCGAGCGCCGTCAGAAGTGGGCGGCTCGCAGGTCGAGGCGGGAGCCTGTCGTAGGCCCGTGCGAGCAGCGTCACGGAAGCGCAATATCGGATCTCAAAAAGGTCGCCGAAGGTCGTGTTGTCATTGATTTTGGCCGCGTGGAGCGGGAGGAACGCGAGCTGGCCTGAAGGAATCAGCACCACGCGCCTTGCGCCGATTTCGGTAAGACGTTTGGCTAGCGGACCAATCAATTCGCGGCCAAGCACAGCCAGGACATGGTCCATCGCATTCCGGCGAATGTCCGTGGCAGCGGCAACTGCGTCGGGGTCGCGATCGGGCGGCAGAGTCTCGGTCTTGCGAAGGTTCGCCAATATCCAACCAAGTGGCGCCCTCGGCTCAACGCTTGGAACGTCCGGATTATTGGTGAGGAGCGCATGCAGAAGATGTGGCGTAAAGCCTTTTTCCAACCGCTGGTCGGCTTCGGAGATTTCCAAGTTTTCGTTCGCACCGCTAATAATCTGCCAAACCGTTCCCTGCTCTTCGCTTATAGGCAGGAGGTAAACCAGAACGTCGCCAAAACTACTCGCGAGTTCCCCTAATTCGTGGAAACTCGGGGTGGGTGGATCGAAATTCGGGTCGCGCGCTTCAAGCGCTTTGCATTCTTCTTGTAGTCGAAATAGCAGGGTCTGCTTGTCGGTGAGCAAGATCCTCCGACGCTCCTCCTCCGTAAGGACAGATTGACTACTAGTTTCATCTGCGCCGGTCTCGGAGACCATCGGCGTTTTATCCACTGAGCTGGTTCTTGCGGTGATGTCTTGAACGTCGGCGACGGGAATCCGCAACTGTTCAATCTCGACGCGAAGGCGGCGCTGTTGTTGGACGAGATCGCGAAAGCGGGCAACTTCGTACTCGCCGAGGCG
>PLZT01000218.1 GCA_003152255.1 Methylocystaceae bacterium
GGCGCCGTTTCCATTTCTCGCCCGCCTTGAGACTCGCGTCGAGGATGCGGCGCTTTTGCAGTGATCTGCGCTCATGATCGGGAGCGATCAATGTTTCCGGCGCGATTTTCGTCGCGGATTGTTCCACCGAATCCTGCATCACGGCGGGTTCCGGCTGAACGGTCGGCTTCTTGGGTTGAACGCGAGAGGCGGCCTTGGCCTTACCCGCCGCGCGACCGCGGACGGGCTTTTCATCGGCTTCCGCCACCCGAATCGTCGGGGCGGCGCTGTTCTCGATAAGGCTGGGCAACACTCGGCCTACGGGGGCGTTAAGTGGCGCGTTTGTCTCAGGCCCGGGAGCCGCGGGGACGCTTCGACCGAAAACCGCCTCGGCGGCCTTCCTCGCAGCTCCGTAGTCATTCGCGTGGCTGTTGCGGCCCGCCGTGAAAACACTAACATCCAGGAACGATGGCGTTGCGCGGTCTTTGCCGGCGCCGTCGCTCGTCGGCGGGCGCATCGGCGTTGATCTGGACGAGCGAGTTTTGAATTCAATTTTGAAAGGACGGACGGTTGGACGCATTGGACCTCTGGGGATGATCGGCTCTCTGATATGCCGGGGAAATTCGAAGCTTCATTCGCGACACATGCTTGCTATAATAGCGATGCGCTGTCTTGAAGAAATCGTCTGTGACAGGAAGCCCATCTTTGCTCGACTGGCGACAGAGTCTCGTATCTTCCCTGACGTGGGATACGGAAAAATTCCGTCTGCCAATGCGATATCTGAGTAATTGATGATTCTGTGAGAAAAGACAAGGTTCCCTGGGCGATGACCACGACAATTCTTCAAGAAATGCGCCAGAGCCATTTCGGCGTGACACTTATCCAGATCGCCAAGCGGCGTCGGCCATCGCTGATTACGGTCAGAAAAAGCCGTCTTTCGTCGAAGTCGGCACCGAGGCCGAGGTTGACGGTGCTCTCCGACGACGCCCAGAATATGAAGCGGCTGCCACGGTCGAAACGTTGGAGACGGCGGTCGGCGAGGCGTTGCAAAGCTTCACGCCGCAAGAGTGCAGGAACTGCTTCGCCTCATCCGGTTATGATGCAGCTTGATCGGATTGTGCTCTAGTTTGAAGGTCAGCGAAAACGCGGCGCAGGGCTTGAAACAAATGCCGCGCCACTATAGTTTGAAGGTCAGCGAAAACGCGACGCAGGGCTTGAAACAGATATCTAGGCGCTGCGTCTCTAGAAAACTTGAGAGCGCGATTATGGATGGCATAGTCTACCTTGTGGGCCTAGTGGTCATCATCCTGGCCATTCTTTCCTTTCTCGGGCTGCGTTGAGCGCGGCCGAACGAATGAAAGGCACAGTCATGACCGATTACGTCGACTCGCCCGCTTTGGCAAAACCCGGCTTGGCGGTTTCATCTGTGGTGGATTGGCCGGCGATCATCGCAGGTGCGATCGTCGCCGCAGCTGTTTCCTTCGTCGCCACGACTTTCAGTTCGGCGATCGGACTCACGGTCGCTTCGCCCTACGCGGGTCCGAGGCAGGAACTGTTTTTCATCGCCGCGGGCATGTGGCTGGTGTTCATCGTGGTTTCGAGTTTTGCGGCGGGCGGCTATATCACCGGCCGTCTACGCCGACGCGTGCAAAACGTTTCGCAACATGAAACGGACATCCGTGACGGCATTCATGGCCTGACCATGTGGGCGGTAGCCGTGGTGGTGGGCGGAGTGCTCGCAACTGCGTCTCTTGGAAGCGCCAGCAAGACTGGAACCTCGAGCGTCCAGCAAGGGGCCACCGTGTTGAGCGATCGCTATGTGGACTTGCTGCTGCGCGGCGACGGCGACACACGTCGCGGCGGGCCGGGCGTGACGGAAGAGACGCGAGCGATCGTGTCGCGTCTGGTGCTTGAAAATCCAGCCGGAAATTTCTCGACCGACGACAAGACCTATCTGACCAATGTCATTTCGTCGAGCACCGCACTTCATCCGTTGCAGGCGAGTGATCGGGTCGTTGCCGTGGCGACCGAAATGAAGGCTGACGCCAACAAGGCGCGCAAGATCGGCGTGTTCGTGGCGTTTCTTTCTGCCGCGACGCTGGCGGTCGCCGCCGCGACCGCATGGGCCGCGACGCGTGTCGGCGGACATCATCGCGACGGAGATGTCGATCTCAGCCACCTCGTGCGGCTGCGAAGATAGGAGGCGAACATGGGACGTGGCATTCTGCTTTGGATGCTTGGAGTTCCGATTCCAATCATCATTCTTCTGGCCCTGTTCTGGCACTGAGCAAACGGCCCTCGTCTACAACATGCGCCGCTTCGTCTGTTTCGAAAGGATGGCGACTGCGACGGGGTAAACCACCGCGTCACGGGTGTCGGTAGGGCGATTGAGTGCATTAAAGCCCCCTTGTATCTCTCAATTGCCAGCCGGCGCGAAGCCGGCGAGGTTAAGGGCGCAAGCCAGCCCGGTCCCCTCTGGGCCATTGAGTCCGCTTGTGAGCATGGAGCGGCTTGCGTCCGATTGTCCGAACGCCCGAACAGGCGCAAGGGCCGATCGAGCCCGCATTCACAAGGATGCGGTCATGGACGAGCCTCGCCCCGTGTCGATCTGGGCCGGTATCGATGTCTCCAAGGATCGTCTCGACGTGCATTTGCGCCCGTCGCTGATCGTGTTGAAGGCCACCGGCGGCTTCGAAACGACCGTCGCGGCCGCCCTCGCCGGCGCGGGACTGCCGATCGCCGTCGTCAATCCGCGCCAGATCAGGGACTTCGCCCGCGCCCTGGGCAAGCTCGCCAAGACTGACGCGATCGACGCCAAGGCCATCGCGATCTTCGCCGAGAAGATCAGGCCGCCCGCGCAGCCCGTCGCATCGCAAGACGCCCAAAGGCTCGCCGAACTCGTCGCGCGAAGACGCCAGATCGTCGAAATGATCGGCATGGAGGCCAATCGCCGCAAGCGCGCCGCCGACAAGCGGCTCGTCAAGAAAATTGACCGCCATCTCGCCTTCCTCGAAAAGGAACTCGCACAGGTCGACGCCGATATGGACGAGGGCGTGCGCGCTTCACCCGCCTGGCGCGACACCGAGGATCTTCTGACATCCGTCCCGGGAATTGGCCCCGTGACCGCCAGAACCCTGATCGCCGAACTGCCGGAACTCGGTCGCCTCGACCACCGCAAGCTCGCGGCCCTCGTCGGCGTCGCGCCGTTCAACCGCGACTCCGGGCGAATTAACGATTTCCACCTCGCTGATCCACGAGCTCACGATCAGGATCGACGTGGTTGATACTGGCGTTGGATTCTCCGAAGTGGTTAAGGAGAATCTTTTCGAACCGTTTGCGACAAGCAAAGCAGACGGCATGGGCATAGGCCTATCTATTTCCCGTTCGATCATCGAGGCGCATGATGGAAAAATGTGGGCCAAATCCAAGCCTGGCGGGGGCGCGGTTTTCAGTTTTGTGCTGCCCTTGGTGNNCCGGTCGCGGCGGCGACACGTTGACCCTGGGGCGTGGTGTAGGTAATGACCCCGCCGCCAATCGCGCCGCCGATCTTCTCGCCCCAGAGTTTGCGGCCTGTATCCGCGTCGAGCGCATATAAATTGCCGCCCATGTCGCCAAAAAAGACGACGCCGCCCGCTGTCGGCGCCACGCCGCTCTGCACGGGATAGTTGGTCCTGGCGCGCCAGCGCCATTGACCGCTGTCCGCGTCGACCGCGTAGAGCCAGCCCGCCCATTGGAACACGGGATCGGCGTGGCCCCACATGTTGAAGGGATTGATGGAATCCTCCGCGGACCAAGGAGTGAAATTCGCCGTGTCCTCGATCTTTCGCGTGTGTTCGATCCTGACGGTCGTGCACCATTGCACCTCGCCGACCAGGACGAGATTATTTTGTGGGTCGTAGGCCGGTCCGTTCCATTCGGCGCCGCCGACCGACCCGGGACAGAAATGCACGCTCTTCTCCGCGGAGAAAAGGACGTCGGCGTTCTCGACGGCCGTCACCGGCACGCGATACAGTCGCTCCTTCGTGTCGAGGTCGAAGCCGTAGAGATGGCCGTCCTTGGGCGCGACGAGCATCACGCGTTTGCCCGATGCCGTCGTGACAAGCGCGGGCGCGCTTGAGATGTCCCAGTCGTGCCAGTCCTTGGGCATGAGCTTGAAATGAGTGTGATAGGCTCCAGTCTTCGCGTCGAGAACCACCACTGAATCCGCATAAAGATTGGCGCCGCCTCGCAGGGCCGCGGCGAAATCGGGCGCCGGATTGCCGCCTGGAACATAGAGCAGCCCGGTCGTGGGATCGAGCGTGTAGGAAGTCCAGGTCGCGCCGCCCGAGATCGGCGAGCCGCCAGCCACATCCCAGCTTGAGGTATCGAGCGGCGAGACGCCCTCGGGACCGCGGGTCGGATCCCCGGGCTGCTTGGGAACGAGATAGAACTCCCAGACGATCCGCCCGGTCGCCGCGTCAAGCGCATACATCCGGCCTTTCACGCCTTTGAAATCGCCTCCGGCGTTGCCGATGAAAACGAGATCGTTCCAGGCGATCGGGGCCGCGGGCGCGCTCTCGCTCTTCTTGGGGTCCGCGATCGCCGTTTCCCACAGCCGTTCGCCACTCTTGAAGTCATAGGCAAGCACCCGCCCGTCCTGCGTGCCGCGGAACACGCGCCCGTCGAGATAGGCGACGCCGCGGTTGACCGCTTGCGGCGTCGCCGGCGCATAGATCTCATGCTTATGCCATTTTTCACGGCAGGTGATCGGGTCGATGGAATAGGTGTCATGTTCGGTCGCGAAAAGCAGCGCTCCATCCACCATCAGCAGGCCCGAGTTGAAGCCAGTGTACTGGTGCGTGTCGTAAGTGCAGAGCACCTTGAGCCGGTCCGCGTTTTCGCGGTTGATCTCGGTTAGGGAGGAGAAGCGGTTGGAGTCGAGCGTCTTGTTGTAGCTCGGCCAGAGGCCGTCATCCGGCGGCGGAGAGCG
>PLZT01000321.1 GCA_003152255.1 Methylocystaceae bacterium
AAATGCGCAAAGTCGAGCTTAGAGATCCTCGCTGGCCTGCATGACGGCGATGTCGTGGTGACGCCATGAGGCTCGGTGTTTCCGGAGTTCTGACGCGGACCTTTATCGGCTCGCCGCTGACCCCCTTGTTGCTGCTGGCGTCTTTGCTCGTCGGGCTGATTGCGTTGCAAGCACTGCCGCGTGAGGAAGAGCCGCAGATTTCCGTGCCCATGGTCGACATAATCGTGTCGACGAACGGTTACAAGGCGCAGGATGCAATCGAGCTGGTAACGCGTCCGCTGGAAGATATCATCAAGGGCATCAACGGAGTGGAACACGTCTATTCGCTGACGCAGGACGACAATGTCATGGTGACGGCGCGCTTCTTCGTTGGGACGCCGCAAGACAACGCCGTATTGCGCGTACACGACAAGATCAGAAGCCATATCGCCGAACTGCCCAAGGGGATTCGTGAGCCGCTAATAGTGGGGCGCGGGATCGACGATGTCGCGATCGTTGTCTTGACGCTAGCGGCGAAGCCGGAGCGCGCGGCGGCCTGGACCGACAACGGCCTCTATCAAGTGGCCGAGGAGCTTCAGCACGACCTAACCAAGGTCGATAATGTCGGCGGCAGTTACATCGTCGGCGGGGCTCCCAATCAGATCAGAGTAGAGCCCGACCCGGGCCGCCTGTCGCTCTATGGAATTACCCTGAACCAACTCGTCGATAAACTGACCAACGCCAATCGGTCCTTTCTTGTCGGGGCGTTCCGTGATCTGGATCGTTCCCTGCCGGTGGTCGCCGGCCAAACTTTGCAAGGCGTCCCGGACATCGGTCTATTGCTCCTTACCTCGCGGGATGGCCGTCCGGTCTATGTGAAGGACGTGGCCGATGTGCGCGTCGGCGCGGCGGAGCCGGAGCACTTCGGTTGGACGATGACCCGCAATGCGACGGGGGCGCTGGAAAAGCGCCCAGCGGTAAGCATCGCGATTGCAAAACGTAAGGGCGCCAACGCGGTTGCGATGGCGGACGAGATCCTGCACCGGCTGGAAACGGTGAAGGGCCGCATTGTGCCTAACGACCTCGAAATTTCCGTCACCCGAAACTATGGCGAGACGGCGACTGAAAAAGCCAACGAGCTGTTGTTTCATCTCGCGCTTGCGACCCTTTCCATCGTCGGCCTTATCGTGCTGATGGTCGGCTGGCGCGAGGGCGTCGTCGTCTTCGTCATCATCCCGACGACCATTCTGCTGACGATGTTCGCCTCCTGGATGATGGGCTACACCATCAACCGCGTCAGCCTTTTCGCGCTCATTTTTTCGATCGGCATTCTCGTCGACGACGCCATTGTCGTGGTCGAGAATATCGTCCGTCACTGGCACATGCGTGGCGACCGTAATCTGACAGACACGGCGATCGAGGCGGTCGCCGAGGTTGGCAATCCGACCATTGTCGCAACGCTCACCATCGTCGTCGCCCTGCTGCCGATGCTGTTCGTGTCAGGGTTGATGGGCCCCTATATGAGTCCCATCCCCGCCAACGCCTCGCTGGCGATGGTTTTCTCTTTCTTTGTCGCCATGACGATCACGCCATGGCTGCTAATGAAGATCGCGCGCAGCCGATTTGAAGGTGCCGATGCTCACGAGGGCGGCGAGCATGACATCGGCGTGATGGGCCGTTTTTATTCGGGCGTCGCCACCAAGCTTCTTACAGGCCGGGAACGGTCAAAGCGGTTTTTATTCTATGTCGGTCTTGCGATGCTGGCCTCCTTAATGTTGTTCGCGACCAAGAGCGTGCGGGTAAAGCTCTTACCCTTCGACAATAAATCGGAGATCGCGGTTGTGGTTGATCTTCCCAGAGGCGCTTCGCTGGAGGAGACCGATCGGCTGCTCACCGCGGCGGCGGAACGCCTCAGGGATTTGCCCGAGCTTACCTCGATCCAGTCTTATACGGGGACGGCGGCGCCTTTTAACTTCAACGGGCTCGTGCGCCATTATTATTTGCGCGAAGCGCCAGAAATGGGCGATCTGTCGGTCAATCTTTTGCCCAAGGACGAACGCAAACGGGCCAGCCACGCGATCGCGCTCGATATACGTAAACGGCTGGAAACCCTTCCAAAGCCCGAGCACACCGCGATCAAGGTAGTCGAGGTGCCGCCGGGGCCGCCGGTTCTCGCGACATTGCTCGCCGAGATCTATGGGCTGGATGCAAACGCGCGCCGCGCGATCGCCACAAAAGTGCGGCAGGCCTTTTCCTCGGTCGATTTCATCGTCGATACGGACGATAGCTTCGGCGTGCGCGGTGAACGCTTGCGCTATTCCATCGATCAGGAGGCGCTTGAATATTATGGCGTCGAGGAAAAGGCGGTCTACGACACCATTGGCGCTTTGGTTGGCGGCGTCAAAATCGGGTTTTCACAACGCGGTGGTGGGGCGAAGCCGATCGACATAACGGTGGCGTTGCCGCGCTCGGCTATGTCGCCCGTCGAGCGTATCCTCTCGACGCCGCTGCCCGCCGGCGGCACGGCGCGCCAGGGCGCAAATGTGGAGCTCGGCGATGTGGTGAAGGTGACGCGCGAACTCGGCTCCTATCCGATCTTCCGCCACAATGGCCGTTTCGCGGAAATGGTCAGCGCGGATGTCGCGGGCCGCTTCGAGGCGCCGATCTATGGCATGTTCGCGGTCGAGGACGCCATCGCCGCGCAAGACTGGGGTAAAGAAGGTCCACCGACGATCAAATATCACGGCCAGCCGCTCGACGACTCCAAGCCGACGCTGTTGTGGGATGGCGAATGGGAAGTCACCTACGTCACCTTCCGCGACATGGGCGCGGCCTTCATGGTCGCCTTGCTCGGGATTTACCTGTTGGTTGTCGCGCAGTTCGGCTCGTTCAAACTGCCGTTGGTGATCCTCGCGCCCGTGCCTTTGACGCTCATCGGCATCATGCTCGGCCACCTGCTGTTCAACGCCGCCTTCACCGCCACCTCAATGATCGGCTTTATCGCGCTCGCCGGAATTGTTGTTCGCAATTCGATCCTGCTCGTCGATTTCATCCGGCATCTGCGCGAGAAGGGATTGCCGCTGCGGGCGGCTTTGATCGAGGCGGGATCGGTGCGCTTCAAGCCGATTTTCCTCACTGCCGCGGCAGCGATGATCGGCGCCGCCTTCATCCTCACCGATCCGATCTTTCAGGGACTGGCGATCTCGCTCGTGTTTGGCCTCGCCTCGTCGACTGCTCTGACGCTGTTGGTGATTCCCGCGATCTATGTCGTGCTGCGCGACGACGAGGAGACGCCTAAGACGCAAAGCAAGGAGTTGAAAACATGGTTCAGGATTGGCCGGAACTGACGAAGCTGCTCACCGGCCGCCACCGCGAGACTGGCCCCGCCCGTTTCCACGCGTCAAGGCGACACTGTGGGCGCGCCGCGCGGCCTTGACGAGGAGAATAACGCATCATGCGCGGCACGCTCAATTCTTGACAAGACCCAGGATCGAAACCTTGGCTGTCGTTATCTGGGTTGGCCAGAGGACTTCCGTGAGACCGGTCGCGGCGGCGACACGTTGACCCCGCGGCGTGGTGTAGGTAATGACGCCGCCGCCAATCGCGCCGCCGATCTTTTCGCCCCAGAGTTCGCGGCCTGTATCGGCGTCGAGCGCATATAAATTGCCGCCCATGTCGCCAAAAAAGACGACGCCACCCGCTGTCGGCGTCACGCCGCTCTGTACGGGATAGTTGGTCCTGGCGCGCCAACGCCATTGACCGTTGTCCGCGTCCACGGCATAGAGCCAGCCCGCCCATTGGAACACGGGATCGGCGTTGCCCCACATGTTGAAGGGATTGAAGGAATCCTCCGCGGACCAGGGAGTGAAATTCGCCGTGCCCTCGATTTTCCGCGCGGGTTCGACCCGAACGGTCGTGCACCATTGCACCTCGCCGACCAGTGCGAGATTATTTTCTGGATCGTAGGCCGGTCCGTTCCATTCGGCGCCGCCGATCGACCCGGGACAGAAATGCACGCTCTTCTCCGCGGAGAAGGGTACGTCGGCGTTCTCCGCCGCCGTCACTGGCACGCGATAAAGCCGGTCTTTCGTGTCGAGGTCGAAACCATATAGACGGCCGTCCTTGGGCGCGACAAGCATCACGTGTTTGCCCGATGCGGTCGTGACGAGCACGGGCGCGTTTGAGACGTCCCAGTCGTGCCAATCCTTGGGCACGAGCTTAAAATGAGTGTGATAGGCTCCAGTCCTGGCGTCGAGAACCACCACTGAACCCGTATAGAGATTGGCGCCGCCTCGCAGCGTCGCGGCGAAATCGGGCGCCGGATTGCCGCCTGGAACATAAAGCAGGCCGGTCGTGGGATCGAGCGTGTAGGAGGTCCAGGTCGCGCCGCCCGAGATCGGCGAGCCGCCAGCCACATCCCAACTCGATGCGTCGAGCGGCGAGGCGCCCTGCGGACCGCGGGTCGGATCCCCAGCCTGCTTGGGAACGAGATAGAACTCCCAGACGATCCGCCCGGTCGCCGCGTCAAGCGCATACATTCGCCCCTTCACGCCTTTGAAATCGCCTCCGGCGTTGCCGATGAAAACCAGACCGTTCCAGGCGATCGGGGCCGCGGGCGCGCTCTCGCTCTTCTTGGGGTCCGCGATCGCCGTTTCCCACAGCCGTTCGCCACTCTTGAAGTCATAGGCAAGCACCCGCCCGTCCTGCGTGCCGCGGAACACACGCCCGTCGAGATAGGCGACGCCGCGGTTGACCGCTTGCGGCGTCGCTGGCGCATAGGTCTCATGCTTATGCCATTTTTCACGGCAGGTGATCGGGTCGATGGAATAGGTGTCATGTTCGGTCGCGAAAAGCAGCGCTCCTCGCCCAGCGCGCGGCGATGGATCAAGTGCACGACGGTCGTCGAGTTTTCGTGCGCCGCTGCGTCCAGACCGCGCCATTCAGGGTCCTCGCGCAGCTCTCGCGGCAGTCGCGGGCCGAGATGAGCCAATGATCGGCTTAGTTTATGCAGACGGCACATCAGGTCGGTGTTCATGCGGGTGCGCGAGGAATAGCGAATGTCCTTCTCGCGCTGGGTGATCTCGAGCAGCGTCCGCGGCAGGTCGCCGCGCGCGCTGAAGAGATCCATCTGGAACACCAG
>PLZT01000436.1 GCA_003152255.1 Methylocystaceae bacterium
CCGGTCCCGGCGGTCTGGTGATGCGGCGCTTCGAGCAGGCCTCGCCTTACGATCTCGAACAGCTTTACGTCGCGCCGCCCGACGGGCGGGATTTCTTCGCCCGCTGCCCGAAGCCGGCGAGCGACGACCTGGCGTCCGCGGAGTTGTGCTTTTTTGTGTTTCGCGTCGACGGACTCGACGTGGAGTTGCGCTTCCCGCCGGCGCAACTCGAAAACTGGGAGACGCTGAACGAGGGCGCGAGAGCCTTCCTCGGCCGCGTTCGCGCGAGCGACGCCGGCAAGCGGCGTTAGCCCGTTCGCGACGATGAGCGCCAAGCTAATCTCGCCAAAGACCTGCTTTCGGGGATATCGCCGATTCGCGCAGCGAGGCGGCCCGCGCCGCGATTATAAAGTGGTACCGCCACCCCGGCTTGAACGGGGGACCTCTAGATCAACAATCAAAGGCGATAGGCTGTCAGCCGCCGACAAACCGCGACAGAAAATAGCGGCTAATCCCAACAAATCACTTGAATTTCTCCAAGCAACCACGACATTATGCGACAGCTCACGCCAACCTCAGACAGGTGCGAGCGCATACCTATCGTGCATACCTTTGGAGAGCCGTAGACATGGCGAAGCCTATCGGATTGACGGTCCTGGAACTCAAGGCGCTGAAGGCTCGCGACAAGCCTTACGAGGTCCGCGACCCCGCCGTGACCGGCGGTTATGTGGTCGTTTGGCCGTCGAAAGCCTTGTCCTACGTGGTGCGCTTCCGCTTTCAGAACGCCAACAAGAAAGTAACGCTTGGCCGCTTCGACCCTGACGCCAACGGTCTCGCCGAAATTCGCGCCCTGGCGCGCGAGGCGCAAAATCAGTTGACGGCGGCGCGCAAGCCATCGGCGGACGCCTTGGACCCCGCCGCCGCCAAGAAGGCTGCTCGACTTGCCGCCGCGCAAGCCATTCAAAAGGAGCGTGCCGTCGTCAAGGCGGCCAAGGAGCCGCAGCCCGACGCCTTCGACAAAGTGGTGGAGATTTATCTCGCCACGCATGGCCACAATTTGCGAGCGTCCACCAAGAAAGAGATTGCGCGCCTGTTCGAGAAGGAATTAAGCGCCTGGAAGAAATGCCGCCTCGGCGAAATTGAAACGGCGGACGTTCACGCCGCGCTCGATGCTATTACGGCGCGCGGCGCGGAAATTACCGCCAACAGGCTGCATTCCTATTTGCGCCATTTATTCGTTTGGGCGAAAGGCCGCAAAATGATCGCAGCCTCGCCACTCGACGGCGTGAGTAAACCAACCTCCGAAAAGAACCGCGCCAGGTCACGGGCGCTCGACGACGCCGAATTGGCCATCGTTTGGAAAGGCGCTGCCGCGCTCGGTTTTCCATTCGGACCATTTTTTCAACTTGCCATTCTGCTTGGCGCTCGTCGCAATGAACTCAGTGGAATGAAGTGGTCCGAAATTGATTTTGAAAAAGCGGTTTGGGTAATTCCCAAAGAACGTTCGAAAAACGGCCAACAGCACGAATTACCTCTCGCGCCACAAGTCGTGGCGCTGCTCGAATCGTTGCCGCGATTCGACGGACCATATGTGTTCAGTTCTGGCGATACGCCGGTCAGCGGCCACTCAAAAGCGAAGCAACGACTCGATAAAAGCACCACCGCGACCAATGGCGGTCAGGCGCTCAAGGAATTTGTCGTTCATGATTTACGACGTTCTTTTGCGACCGGCTTGCAACGGCTCGGCGTGCCGATCGAAGTGACTGAATATTGCCTCAATCACAAAGGCGAGAGTTTTGCGGGCATCCGTGGAGTTTATCAGCGCCACGATTACCGCGAAGAAATGCGCGTCGCGCTCGAACGTTGGGCGAAGCATATCGAAGCGCTTACGACGGAGAAAACGAAAGAACCGGGCGAGATTATCGAACTTGCGACGGCGCGGGCCTCGGCATGACCAATGTTCGCGAACGGCTCGCAAAGGCGCTCGACAACTATGAGGAAGAGCGCAAAGAGAGTCGACAGGTCGTGACTGCGCCTAGTCAGCATGATCGGGATTTGCTTATCGACACTCTGACGTTATTGGCTTCCTTCGATTCGGGCCAGCCGACACGCGCGTTTCGCACGCCAAGCCGCGAGATGACGCAAAACGAACTTTCCGACATCGCTACACGCGCATCCGACTTGTCGACACGGCTGCGTGATCCAAAATGCTCGGTTACACGCGCCCGTGAGCAATTAGCGCAGCGTCTCGAAGATATGCACGAGACGCCGATTTTTGCTCTCTCCGACTTGAACATCGCCTTTGTCCGGCTAGAGCTTCCGTGCCTACTGCGCGCCGACACAACCGACCGCGAGCGGCTTGCGAACGAACTCGCTTCCCTGGCGCAAGCAGCCGCCGCAGCGGAAGCGCCCGACACGAGCGACGAAGGCCCCTGGCCGGACCGCCGCGCCCAGGCGATTGCAGGCCTTTTGGAGCACTTCTATCACGATGCAAAAGGGCTTAAACCCACTTTTGCGACACGCAATGTGAAAAGAACAGGCGAGGCGAGCCGCTTTCCGGTTGGACGTTTCACGACATTCGCCGCAGCGTCGCCTCGGGCCTCGCGCGGCTTGGCGTCGCGTTGCATGTCGTCGAAAAGATTTTGAATCACCAGAGCGGCAGTTTCGCCGGCATCGTCGGCGTGTATCAGCGGCACTCGTTCGCCGAGGAGATGTGCGCGGCGCTGACGCGCTGGGCCGAACACGTCGAGCGCGTCGGCAGCGGCGAGGTGAAAGTCGTTAAGCTGGAGGGAAATCGCATTTGAAGGCGTCCGGCTTCCTCTTTTTGGACTGTTGTCGCGCGGAATGCATTGATCGGCGAGTAGCGCGGCAAGGATTCCCAACGCCT
>PLZT01000262.1:0-190 GCA_003152255.1 Methylocystaceae bacterium
CTCGATTTCGAACGCCGCTTTTTCCTCGCCATCGGGCAAGAGCGCGCTGATTCTCGTTAAAGTCGCGGCAATGTCCTCGCGGGCCTCGGTCATTGTTGCGACGTCCCTCCTGGAAGGAGCGGCGTCCCCGCGCCTGACCCTCTCGCCAGAATTCTCGCGATGCGAGATCGGCTCAAGCGCCGCCTCCGCC
>PLZT01000262.1:231-8874 GCA_003152255.1 Methylocystaceae bacterium
TGAAAATCATCGTCTTGTGTGAGTCCGGGGCGGCGGCGGCGGGCTCCGCCCGGTAAAGCCGCATGGCGCCGGAGGCGAGCGGCGGCAATTCCCCAAAGCTTTTTTGACGCTCGCCAAGATCCGTCCATTGCTGGGCGGCCGCGCGGGCATGCGCGCGGCCTTCCTCCCGTGTCGGGCGAAAAATCTCCTTGTTCTTGACCCGCGCGACACGGCNNNTGAATGTGCCGCCGGTTCGTGTGCATCACGAAAACATATTCGTGACCCGAAAACTCCTTCGCCAGGGTGGCGCGGGCGGCGTCCATGAACGCCTCTTTGTCGGTTCCCGGTTTCGCGCTCAGGATAATATGCCCGAAGTCGCGCTGGCCTTGCGAGCGCATCCCGCGCTCCCACGACTTCGCCAATTCGAGGTTGGGATTAAACCCCTTCGGCCTGGCGGCGGAATCGATGCGGGTTTTCTGTCGAAACAGCAGGCCCGCCGCCTCGTCGATGGCGAGTCCGGCGGATGTTTCGGCGGCGATTTTGCCGGCCTTCGTGAGATTGGCCAGTTCGGATGTCGCCCCTTCGACGCCATGCGTCCAGCGCTCCGCGCTCCGGCTCGTGGACATATTCAGCGCGCCGTCGATTTTCTCGTGAAGCCGGGCGAGCGATTTCTCGTTGGCGTAAATCCGCTCCAGCCTGCCGCTCTCATTCCGCTCCGCGCTGGCGGCGACCATCACGACAAAAGCCTGGGTCTCCTCCATGCGCCACGCGAAGGCGTGACCTTCGAGCGCGACGCCAAGCGCTTCCCGGACCTGCTCTGAGGTCGCCGCTTCCGAAAGCGTCAGCGTGAACGAAAGCACGTCGTTTGACGGTTCCCGCGCGCCCTCTTCGCCGCGCCATTCCGCCGCGAGATCGTCGACCGCCTCTTTTCCAAACACCAGCGTGCCGTCTTCCCGCTCCAGCGCCAGTTCGCCCTTGTCGCTCTGATAATTCAGGAGAGCGCCGGCGCGAACGCTCCCCGCGCCAAAACTCGCCAGCTTCACCACGGCGGCTTGCGACCCGGTGGCGAGACCCGCCTTTGCCGAGCGCGACGAACGCGCAACCGAACCGCCGGATCCCGGCGTCGATCCCGCGCGCGCCGGGCGAGAGGACGCGCTCCCGCTCCCGGCCACACCACCCGCGCCGCCGCCAACAGCTCCAGCGTGCGCAAGATTCCATTCCTGTTCCGCGAGACTGGATTGGTTCGCGCCTCCCGGCGCGCCCGCCCCGGAAGACGCGAGCGGCCCGCGAAAAGCCGCGTCGGAGGACGCCTTCGTCGGCGCGGCGGCAAGCAGCGCGGCGCGCTCCAGAAAATTCCCCGCCGTGCGCCTTTGCCGCCCGAGAACGCCAAGAATCTTCATCTCGAAAATGTCGACACTATTCACGACGCGCCCTTGCCGACGGCTTGTTTCGCCCGCTCGTGCGCCCGTCGACACAACGATTTATATTGGTCGTCCAGCTCCACGATGACGTCGCGCGCGCTCGTCAGCCAGTCCTTCACGTCCTCGCCTTGAACGATGTTGCCGGCGTTGATGTGCCGCACGGTCTGATTGAGATTGCCGCCGATCGCCCGAACTTCGCGCGTCAGCGCCACGATTTCCGCGCGCGCCTCGCCCGAAAATGTCGGACCCAAAAGCGACGCCTCGCGGATCAGACGCCGCGCCGCCTCGCTCAACGTCAGCCCCTGCTGCGCGCAAAATCCAGAGAAAAAAGTCTGCTCTTCCCCCGACAGGCGCACGCTCAGCACCATCGTTTTGTTGCGCGTCTTGCGCTTGGCTTTGTTCATGAGGCGGCGTTTTCCTGGCCTGCGCGCGGCGCGTCCGGTTTGCCCGAAGGGAAAACCGCCTGCCCCACCTTAGCCCGCCATAATAAACCAATCCTCTCCAAAAATAACGCTCTACTATTTGTTATATCTGTCCTTTCTATCGATTATCGCGTTTTTGCGATGTTGCTCCGATGCAATGTCGATGTTGCGTGATCGATATGCGATTTGAGATCAATTACGCAACATGATTGGAGGTCGATTGCGCAACATAATGTCAGGCGGATTATTCAACATTGCTCGGCATCGTGTCGGCGCGAAACGCAACGATCTCGTACGACGAACGCAACGATGATTGTACATGATCAGTGCAGGATCGGTGATAGTCCGCGCAACAGAGTGTGCATAGCCGCGGTGACGCCAAACGAAAGCAGCGAGGATGGAAAAACTTGGTCTGTAAATGTTTTGCGAATGTGTCTTTCGATGAACGCCGAAAGGCCGCTCAGAAAGTTTTCCGAGGTCGGTTTTCGATCCGCTGTTGTCCAGTTTTTAGGTCGGATGTCGTCCAGCTTTTCTGACGCCGATCGACGCCCAATCGACGCCGAGGAATTGTTGGACGATCTAACAATGAAAAGTCCGTGGCTCTCTCGAAGCGACCGATAGGAAAGCGCCGAAAAGCCGCGCCGGGAGAATATACAGCTCCCCCGCCCCGTCGCCCGCGCCCCCGGGATATTTATAGGCAAGATGATGTCGGGCGCTACAAGGCGGCCTCGGGCAATAAATCGGGCTGGACACGCTGCCAGGGGCCGGTTGCTAGAATCTTCCCACGGTGCAGGCTGGGAAGCCGATGCCCGTGCAAGGTGATGGGGCTGGCGGGGTAGATTGGCCTCTCTCCCGCTGGCCCTTTTCATTTCCAGCGCTGCCGATTTTTCAAAGGCGCTATGCGCCGATCATTTTTTCATGCTGGCATGAAAGCATGCAAGCATGAATTCGCTTATGGTCTGATCGGCTTCGAGCGCGGCGCGTTTGATCGCCTTCACGTCATTGGCTCCAATCCGGATTTGCAACGGCACTTGTGGAGCCTTCGGAACCTTGGGAGGCTTCGTCGCTTTTGGTGCAGGTGACTGCTCGGCCTTAACGGGCTGCGCGGCGCGCGGCTGTTCCACGGGAGCGGCAAGAGTTTCTTCGGACAGGACGAGAGCTTTAGCCATGCTTTTTCACCGCTTTTGGCTGCTGCATGTTTTCATGCAAACATGATTTTATGTTTTCCCACAAGGACGCAATCTCTTGAGCGGCGGCACCTTTCGGCTCCGCCTCTGTGATCGTCTGGCCTTTGGCATAAGGGGATTTGTAGCCGGTTCGATCGGCAACAAAGGTTTCGGCCACCTGTCCATGCTTGGACAAGATCGCGGCGGCCTGAGCGGTAATAAGGGTGTTCGGCTTGACGCGGGTCAACGCGAAGACGAAGGGAACGCCGCAACCCTTGAGAGTCTGAACCGTGACCGGCGCGGCGGTTAAATCGTCCTCGCTCGGCTGAACCGGAAAAATCACAAGGTCGGCCAATTTGAAAAGCTCGGCGGCTATTTCGAGCCGCCCCGATGCCGTGTCGATGATGCAATAAACCGCGCCGTGGGAGCGCAAAAGCTCAAGCCCCTTTTCCATCCCCACGAACGGCAAATCGACGCGCGAGGGTGTCTCGGCCTCGCGTTTCGTATGCCACGCCGTCAACGTCCCTTGCGGGTCGGTGTCGATCAGAAAAACGGGGCCGTCTCCGGCGCGTTCGGCTTCAACGGCTAGATGCTTGCAAAGCATGGTCTTGCCACTGCCGCCCTTTTGGGAGTTGATGACGATTGTTTGCGTGGTTTCATGTTTCCATTATTTTATGCTTTCATGCAAGGCGCTTTTGCATGAACCTATGCCGTCATGGTGACATGCAATCATGAAAAAACACTTTCCATAAAAAGTTGTTTTTATGAATTCATGCAATCATATTTGCATGTCATCATGATTGCATGAAAACATGGCTGCATAAAAGAATGCAACAATCTTGCGCCGATTCATACGGTAGTGCGCGACTAATTGTGATAGAGTAGTGCGCGACTGAATAAGAGAACGCACCTATGCCACGGACCAAGCGAGCAGCAGGAACAGGGGACGGGCTGAGCAAGTTTCAGCGCTACCGCAAGACCCAACAGAGCAGGGGCATGAAGCTCCTGCGCATCTGGGTGCCTGATCCGCGCAGGCCGGAATTTGCCAAGGAAGCCGCGCGACAAGGCAAGTTGTTGAGCAGGCGTCCAGAGGAAAAGGAAGCAATGGCCTTCATCGAAGCCGTGGTCGAATGGCCTGAACCGTGAAGCGGGGCGATATCGTCACGGTTTCCCCGCCTGGAGATTACGGAAAGCCCCGTCCTGCCGTTGTCGTGCAATCCGATTGGCTCAACACAAATGACAGTGTGCTTGTCGCGCTTTTCACCAGCACGCTGGCGGACGCGCCAATCTACCGCCTTTCGGTCGAGCCAAGCGAGACGAACGGCCTGAAAATGACCTCGCAGGTCATGGTCGACAAAATCATTCCCGTGATGCGCCACAAATGCGGCAAGGTCATTGGCCACCTTGATGAAGGTTCTTTGCTCGCCCTCAATCACATGATTTCGGTCGTCGTAGGAATCGCCGACTAATCAGTCATCGAACCCATTTTCTTCCTCGCCTAGCCCTTTGTTGCCAAACCCTGAGCTACCAAACACTCCAAAGGATGTTCAGCTATGAAAAAGAAGATCGATCCAGAACCTCTGGTTCCAAATGCCAAAACCATAGAAGCCACGAAGGCCGCGCGGCGCGGCGATCTGGCAAGCGTCGGCTCGCCGGAAAATCTGCTCCTCGCCTTGTTGGATGCCTCCAAGGACATGAAAGACGGCGGAGTCTTAAACGACGCCGGACTGGGGTCATCGTGGAATCTGTTCCAAATCGTACGCTAAGCGGGTTCGAGGAAGGCTGAGCGTGGGTTTCGCAGGGGACGGAAGCGATTTTCGAGGGGTTCTGTCGGCCAGACGTAATCGCCGTTGAAGGCGATGTGCTCCCATCCGAGCGGCGCGATATGGGCCAACAGGTCGTCGCCGAAGGTCTCGCCCCGCGCGCGCAGCTCGTCGACGGCGCGCCCGAGATAGACGGTGTTCCATAGGATGATGGCGGCCACGGAGAGATTGAGGCCGGAAGCGCGATAGCGCTGATTTTCGAAGGTGCGGTCTCGGATTTCGCCGAGACGATGGAAAAAGACGGCTCTGGCGAGCGCATTGCGCGCCTCGCCTTTGTTGAGGCCGGCGTTGGTGCGCCGACGCAGGGCCGGGTTGCTGATCCAGTCGAGCGTGAACAGTGTGCGCTCCAAGCGACCGATTTCCCGCAGCGCCTTGGCAAGGGCGTTTTGCTTGGGATAGGCGGCGAGCCGACGCATGAGCACGGAAGGCGCGACGGTTCCGGCCTTGATGGAGGCCGCCGCGCGCAAGATTTCATCCCAGTTGTCGCCGATAACACGCATATCAACCGCCCCGCCGATGAGCGGATCGAGGGTTTTGTAATCGGCGCGAGCGTCCGCGACATAAAGCCGACGATCGGCAAGATCACGAATGCGCGGCGAGAACTTGAAGCCGAGAAGCCCGCACAGCCCGAACACATGCTCGATCGCGCCGGCGGTGTCGGTGTAATGCTCGCGGATGTCGAGCGAACTTTCGTGGTGCATCAAGCCGTCGAGTACATGCGCCGCCTCGCTGGCGTTCGCGGCGATGACCTTGGTGTTGAACGGCGCGTAACGATCGGAGACATGCGTGTAGAATTTCACGCCCGGTTCCGAGCCGTATTTAGCGTTGTAATCGGCGCGCGCCTCGCCATGGCCGCCGGCCCTGAAAAACTGGCCGTCTGACGACGATGTGTCGCCGTCTCCCCAGATTTTCGTGAAGGGCTGCGCATGGATGGCGTCGACGAGACAGGCGAGCGCCGCCTGATAAGTTTCGTCGCGCACATGCCATTCGGCGATCCACAACAGTCTGGAATGGCTGAAGACCTTCGAGCTTCTGGCCATGCGTGCGAGCCCGAGATTAGTCGCGTCGGCAAGCAGCGCCGTCATCAAGGCCTGGCTGTCGTCCGGCGGTGCGCCCGTGCGCAGATGCGCAAAACGATCGGCGAAGCCCGTCCAGCCGTGTGTTTCGGCGAGAAGCTCGGTGATGCGCAGGCGCGGCAGCATGGCGTAAAGCCGGCGCGTCATCATATCGGCTTCTTCGTTCTCGCTTTTGCGAATGGGGCTGATCGACAGCCCTTCCTCGGTGAGCGTTGCTTCCGGCAGTTCGCCGGCGGCCGCCAGCGCGTCGATTTCCTTAAGGCGGGAATCGAGAAGGCCAATGCGTTCGGCGCGCCAATCGTCGAAGCGATCGGCGACCGCAAGCCCCAATTTGCCGGCGCACCGCCGCGCCGCGAATGTTTCCGGCGGCAAGAGAAAATCGTCGAAAGCCCGGAACGCGCGACTGCCTTCAACCCACACATCTCCCGAACTCAGGCGGTCGCGTAACGCCGTCATGCCCGCGACTTCATAGGCTTTGCGATCGACGCCGGCGTCGGTTTTGACGAGCTTGCGCCATGTCGGTTTCAGAAAAGCCGTTGGCGCGCTCGGCGGGAGCTTTTTTGCGCCGGTCGCGTGAAGCTCCCTCACCACGTCGAACGCAGCGAGCAGAGAATCGTCCGACTTCCATGAGCGGAACGTGAAGGCGTCGAGCACGACAGGCGCTATGCGCCGCACGGTCGCGTAGCGGTCAACCATCTCGCCGAGAACGTCGCCGCGCGCATTGGCGACAACCTGTTCGGCTTCGGCAACCATGGTTTCCAGGCGATCCCAGCCGAGCGCGCGCTCGACGGCGGCGATCTGATCTTCGCCCTGCACCTTGGCGGCGAGCATGGCTTTGGCCATGCCGAGCAACGCCCGCGTCGACGCGTCGAGCGTCTTCGCCCTATCGACCACGTTTTCTTTGTAGGTGCGATCGGCGCGGCGAAACACGCCGCCGAGCATCTTGTCGAACATGGTGAGCGCGACGTCGGTGAGAACAGCCTCCATCTCCCGCGCGAACACGACCAATGTCGCAAGGCGGCGCGCCGTGTCGAAACGCGAAACATCGCGCGGGACGAGGATAGCGATTTCACGGGCGATTGCCGCATAGCGCGCGCGGTGAGTGCGCTTTTCGCGATCCGATTCAACACCGAGTTTGCGCACGGCTTGCAGCCGTTCGACAAGGCCGACGAGGTTCTTTTGGCGCGGCGCTTCCGGCCATTCCCGCAGCCATGCGAACGGGGTGCGGCCTTGTTCGTCGTCAACGACGAGCAGCCCCTCCAGTCCGTCGATCGTTTCCCGCGACAGGCCTTCGACAAGATTTTTGTAGGCGCGCTTGCGCGCAAGCGCGCGCGCCGCCAAGCCGATTTTCTCCAAGGTGACGGCGGCGGGAAGCAGAATGCGTCTTTCGCGCAGATGTTCGATCATCGCGGAAACAATCGCATCACCACGATCCGAGCCGGTCGCCTGTTCGATTGCGACATGAGCGACGACGCGAGAGTCCTCGCGCCGGAACGGGCGCGCGTCGAGATAGGTTTGGAGTTCGCCAAGGTGCTCCCGGCGCGTTTCGCTGCGCTGCGCGTATGCGGAGAACTCCGTTGGCGCGCATTCAATCTGCGAAGCGATGAAAGAAAGCATGTCGGCGGGCGGCGCTTCTTCCCAGTTGAGAACGCGGCCGGGGAACCGGAGATAAGCAAGATGCACGGCGAACCCCAGCCGGTTCGCATCGCGCCGTCGGCGTTGGATCAACGCCAGGTCTTCCGATGAGAAGGTGTAGTACCGGACAATCGCCGCCGGCTCTGTCGGCGGATCGAACAGCGCCGTGCGTGATTGCGGCG
The DNA here is from genome assembly GCA_003152255.1 of Methylocystaceae bacterium. Next base: position 7,936 of record PLZT01000262.1, read on the forward strand.
AGAGGATATGGCGAGGGGGCATGGGATGGGATCGGGGCAGCATCAAATATGTCCATAAATGGTCTAATTATTTTCTGGACACAACATAATTTATGGACGTATTTTGTGGACGGGTTCGAGCCGCCAGTTCGGTTCGAGGCTCGCCTGTCCATAAACCGATCGGTTTAGGGACGACCAAACCAACAATACGCCAGCCCATGTCCCAGATTCTCGGCTACGCTCGCGTCTCGACCGACGACCAAGACCTCGCCGGTCAACGGCAACGTCTCGAATCGATCGGCGCGCTGCGCATCTTCGAGGACGTGGTGTCGGGAAAAACCTTCGAACGTCCCGGCCTATCTGAACTCCTCCTCTATATTCGTCCCGGCGATACTCTCGCCGTCGTGCGGCTAGACCGGCTGGGGCGCTCGCTCCGCGAGCTGCTCGATGTCGTCGAGACCCTCAAGAAGCAAGGCGTCGCTCTTCTCTCCCTCGAAGAGAAAATCGACACGTCCTCGGCGGCCGGCGAGCTGGTGTTCCATGTCTTCGGCGCGATTGCGCAGTTCGAAAGACGCCTCATCGCCGAACGCACGCGCGACGGCATGAACGCCGCGCGCGCCAAAGGCAGCAAGCCAGGCCGGCCCGCGCTCGATCAGGAAAAGCTGAACGCCGCCCTCTTGCTGGTGGAAAGTGGCATGTCGCCGACACAGGCCGCGCGGCAAACCGGCCTCGGACGGTCAACCGTCTATCGCGAAATCCAAGACCGCTCCAAAGCCTGAGCCCTTAGCGTACGATTTGGAACAGATTCCACGATGACCCCATTTTGGCCAAGTTGGGGAACGCATAACGAACAAGCTGCGTCCCCAAGATCGTTCCGCACTGCTGACTTCTCGGACAACCGAGGCGAGGCATTGAGAATTCGTCACATTGGGGTGGATGGAGTCCGATAGTGTCACATAA
>PLZT01000128.1 GCA_003152255.1 Methylocystaceae bacterium
TCACCTACGCTCACGATGACCATGCAAACCCAATAATGCCGCGAAGCGGCTTAGTCCAATGACCTTTATGCGACCTTGGCCTTTCGTCCGCCTGCTTCCAGCGACCTTTTCCATAAGTTTAGCGGTTATGCTGGATGACGATGTGTCCCCAGGTTATAGGAATGCCCTGCTGTCCGCGTCGATCGTCGCGGGCGATCGGCGCTGCACCGGAGCGCGCGGGCAGCGGCGCTTGGTTACGTCGCTCTAGCTGTCGCGTTGCCGCAAGCGACGCCAAGTCGGCACCGAGCAGGCGAGAACATGGCTGCCCCCCCAGGAATCGGCCAATAGTACACATTGGGACAAACGTACTATCGAAAAAGCCGCCTCGCGCGGGGCGCCACCGGCTTAAGCGGCTATGAGCTTTTTGTGGCAAGCTCACTGGTCACCTAACGCGCCGCCGCCCGCTCGCTCGCTTTGGCGCGGAACCTCATCGCCAATGTCCGTGACATTGAACGCTCTGACGTTACGTCTTTCAAGGGCCTCGCCCATGCGCTGGAGGCTTGCGGCGTTCCGACGCCGCGTGGCTTGATGCCGCGGCAAGTGGCGTAGGCGATGCCGTCACGAGGTTCTGTAGAAGCTCCCTCACGGCGCATCGCCTTCGTAGACGCTTCCTCATGGTCATCATGATGCTTCACCTGTTTGGGATAGCTAGACAACGGGCCTGAAGAACCAGCTCTCAAGCGCTGTTCCCAATAACAGCATGAATCTAGCACTTTTGTGGTTAGCGCCACGCCTTCGCTGAAGAATTCTGGCGGCTGTTGCAAATTTATCGCTTAAGCTTTTGGTCGGCGGGCCCTTGCTGGGCCACGGTCAGCGGGTAACGCGGCGGCGCTAAATGGCAAGCGCCCCAGGCTGCGCGGCTCAGGGCGATGACGGCGTGACCCGCTTTAATTGCCTGGGCTCGGCCCCAGTGGCGGGCGCTCCTTCTCGGGTGTCGAAGCGCCTCTTGGAACGGCGGCGAGAAACGCGCATAAGACCGGCTGCAGCCTGCGCGACGTTCAACTGCTCGCCGGGCATAAGTCGATCGAGGTGACGCAGGGCTATGTCGACGGCGATGCGCGCGGGCAGCGCCGGCTGGTGGCATTGCTTGAGCTCGCGCGCGCCACAGACGGATCCAACGGCTCACCGCTCACCACATCTGACCTCCAAAACCGCAAAGGGGGGTCATTACGCCTCCGCCGAAGCGGCATTTAATTCAGTGTTGCGAGCACACGTCGCGCCGCTAGAATAATGTTCGCCTCTAAAAGGCGCCTGCCTAGAGGGGATCAGCTCATGCGTATTCTGGTACTTGGCGCTGGTGGGGTCGGCGGCTATTTCGGTGGCCGTCTTGTCGAGGCGGGCGCTGACGTGACCTTCTTTGTGCGTCCGGCGCGTGCGCGCGTCCTTGACGAAAAAGGGCTCAGGATCGAGAGCAGGCTCGGCAATCTCACGACGACGGTAAAAACTCTGTCAGACATGCATGAGTCTACGCCTTTTGATTTGGTGATCATCGCTTGCAAAGCCTACGATCTCGATTGTTCTCTTGCCGCCATCGTTGGCGCTGTGGGTGAAAAAACAGCCGTCCTTCCGCTTCTCAATGGCGTAGCGCATATCGACAAGATCGGTGTTTGTTTTCCGCATACACGTTTGTGGGGCGGCGTAGCGCAAATCAGTGCGACGTTAACAGAGGATGGCGTTATTCAGCTTTTTGACGACGTCAATAGCATTACATTTGGCACTCTCGCCGGCGCTGTCGACGAACGAGCCGAGGCGCTGCTAACGTTGTTTAGGAAGACGCCGGCGAATGCCTATCACAGCGCGCAAATTATGCAGGAGCTATGGGATAAGTTCGTATTCTTGACCACACTCGCGGGAATCACTTCGCTGATGCGAGCGAGTATCGACGAGATTTTGGCGACGCCGTCGGGAGGGCGACTTATCGCTCAGCTGATCGACGAATGCGCTTCGGTGGCGAGCGCCGTGGGGTTTCGTTTGGACGCTGACAAGTTTTCGCAGTATCGCACTCGCTTGACGCGACGTGGGTTCGGACTGAAAGCGTCGATGTTGCGCGATATCGAAAGAGGTTCGCGCACAGAAGGAGAGCACATTCTTGGAGATATGTTCGCGCGGGCGCAACGCTTTCAAGTGAGCGCTCCCCTACTGGAGATCGCGTTGACGCATGTAAGGACCTATGAGATTCAGCGTGTGGTAAACTCAGCCGAGTTCGGAGAACGACCCGGGAGAGCGCCAGAGATCGCTGATGGCGCCGCAAAATTAACTTGACCTTTTGAGCAGGCAAAAACAACCGCGGAATGCCACTGAAACGGTCAATAGTGCACAATACGAAACGTACTATCGAAAAAGCCGCCTCGCGCGGGGCGGCGCCGGTTTAGCGGCGAGGACCTTTTTACGTCATGCTCGCTGGTCACATAACGCGCGGCCGCCCGCTCGCTCGCTTAAGCGGGGTACCTCATCGCTATTGTCCGGAACATCGAATGCTCTGGCGTTACGTTCATCAAGCGCATCGTCCATGCGCCGGGAGCCACGTGGCGCGGCTCGCACGGCTCAGAGCGACGGTAGCCTAAAATCACGTGTAGTCATGCAAATGGCCGCGCGCGCGGCGCGCGTCCCCTCGCGTGAACATGATGGGCCAGCCTGGGGCGCGGCATGCTCAATAGTCCGCCTGACACGGGCGGCGCATCTTCGCAAAAGGGTGGCGTCACGAGCTTCCGTAGAAGCTCTCTCACGGCGCTTCTCCTTCGTTGAAGCTTCCTCATGGTCATCATGATGCTTCTCCTTCTCGGGATCGCCAGATAACGGGCCTGAAGAGCCAGTTCCTGAGCGTGTTTCCAACGACGACAAAAATCAAGCGTCGTCGTGCTTTGCGCCGCGTCTTCACTGAAGAATTCTCGCGCGTGTTGCTAATTTATCGCTTAAGCTTTTGGTCGGCGCGTCCATCCTTGCCATGACAAGCCGGCAAGGTCGCGCGGCGTGAAGATGGGAAGGCCGGCGAAGTTCACCGTCCATCAGACGCGCGAGAGCCGATCCGGCGACGCGATGATGGCGACGAGACGCTTGCCGAAATTGGTCGCGGTTATAATGTGAGCCATTCGACGATTTCGAGGCTCAAGGCATGACGCCAGTGCAAACCGACATCGAGGACTGGCTGGCGGCGCAAGAGCCGCGCCTGCTCTATTCCGTGCGGCTTTGCCGTATTGACGCAGACAAGAACATGGCTCGATTCTATCGCCTTGCCGTGGAACGCGATTTATTCGGCATGTGGTGTTTGATCCGCGAGTGGGGCCGTATCGGACGCGGCGGACAAATGCGCATCATCCCTTACCCCACGCCCATGGAGGCCCATGCCGCGCTGCGGAAGCAGCGCCACGCCAAGGAGCGACGGGGATATATTTTGGGATGAATTGGTATTGATCTGAACCGGAAGCTCACCGTGCACGAGTGGCGCGACTATGGAGATGAACACTCTAGCTCGCTCGCGCGGCTAGCGAGACGCCGGCGCCACGCCGGCGCGAGCACCGTTGAAAATCCGATAAATCGGTCGATAGGGCATATCAGGACAAACGCCCTATCGATAAACGCGACCCTGCGCCGGACACGCTGGCTTAGCGGCTATGTCCTCCGCCATCGTCATCGGCGCCAACTCCGTGTGATGCGCCATTGCGCCGCTGGTAGGCGTCGGGCGGCTCGCGTTAGAAATTCAACCGCCCGCCGTCGATGTGGATATCGCCGTTCCAGTCGACGCTGACGTCGATGCGAACTTTAGCATCATACGCCACGGAGGCGGCGACACCAGACCCAGTGATTTCGCCGTGGTCGTTCGCTTGGTTAACCAAGAGTATCCTGCCGAGAAATGTTCTACCGCGGGACGCCAACCAATTTAGAGACTCGGGGAAGAAATGATGGGCGAGCAG
>PLZT01000251.1 GCA_003152255.1 Methylocystaceae bacterium
GCCGGCTTCGTCGGTATCCGCAGTTAACCGCCGGATCAGCCTTTGATGCTGGTATCCTGTCGTCCGGCTCGACGCGGTCTCGCATTCCACTTTCGGTAATGGCGACGAGGAAACTCGCTCTTCCTCCTCTCTCGGAACAATCCGTCATTCTTGAATTTCTCGAAGGCGTGACACAAAAGATTGACGCGCTCCTTGACGAAGCCAACTCCGCCATCGCATTCCTCCGAGAACGCCGGAGCGCCCTCATCTCCGCCGCCGTCACCGGCAAGATCGACGTGCGCGGCCTCGCGCCCTTGGCTGCGGAGGCGGCATGAAACTCGGTGATATTTGTTCCGCACCGTGCTTCGCACGCGCGTCAGAGTTCATTATCCCAGCAGCAGGCTGTAGTCAGAATGAACTCGAATTTGGTCATGAGGATGGGAGACGTTATTTCGCCGTCCTACTTCGAAACCATGACATCAGGCGGTCTGTTGCATTCAATCCGAAGGTTGCAATTGTAGGGCTTTCTCCAGCTGGCACGCAGATCGACGCATTTGTCGATACGTATCGAAACTCAGGCTACTATGGAACCGCTTCAATCGCCGGTGCGTTCGCGGGTTTGGCGCCCGACATTATCAAGATGCTCAAGGGCTTGGGCATCGCTGACAAGCTGGACCTAGCTTTTCCTGCCCCCACTTTAGACATGCATCCCGATGTCTATGTGACTTCCTTGGTCGCCTGTGCTTCGTTAACAACCAACGGAAGTTCGGACGATTTTGATCCGACTTTGGTGCCAGCAGCACGTCGTTGCATGGTGGATCGTTTCGCGAGCGAGATGCTAAATCCCGATTTCAAGCGCCTTTCGCACATTCTTATTCTTGGTGCAAAGGGCTGGTCGGCAATTAAATCTGTGCGAATGAGCGACAACCTCTCGCTATTGGAGCACCTTCAGAAGCAAGGCAAGAGGGTGTTCAACTTGCCCCACCCGAGCGGGCAAAATAGGGAATACGTAAATCTGGCATCTCTGCCAGCCGAACATGCACCGACCCGCGATAATTACGTCTCCGAGAAGTGGGTAGAATACTTGTTGAAACCGCCCAAAGAAGGGAAACCTAAGCAAGCCGAAGGCAAGTATCGAAATAGGCGCGAGACGGTCTGGAGAACGATTGACGAGCTTCGACAGGAAATTGCGTCGATGGAGGCAATATGAGCCTTCACAAAGAAGTCAGCTTCGAGGACGAAGTCTGCGACCATCTTGCTGCGCATGAATGGCTCTATGAGAAGGGCGACGCCACGCTCTACGACCGCGCCCGCGCGCTGTTCGTGCCCGACCTCGTTGCCTGGATCGAAGCCACGCAGCCCAAGGCATGGGAGACGCTGACCAACAACCACGGCGCTGCGGCGGAAGGCGTCCTGCTCGACCGGGTTCGCAAACAGCTCGACGACCGGGGGGCGCTCGACGTGCTGCGGCACGGTGTCGAGATGATCGGCGTCCGGCAGCCCATCACGCTCGCGCAGTTCAAACCAGCCCTGGCCATGAACGCCGACATTCTCGCCCGCCACGCCGCCAACCGCCTGCGCGTCGTCCGGCAGGTGCATTATTCGACGGCGAACGAGAACGCCATCGACCTCGTGCTGTTTCTCAATGGCCTGCCGGTCGCGACCGTGGAACTAAAAACCGATTTCACCCAGAGCGTTCAGGACGCCGTCGATCAGTATCGTTTCGACCGGCATCCCAGGCCCAAGGGCCAAAACGCCGAGCCGCTGCTCGCGTTCCCCAGCGGGGCGCTGGTCCATTTCGCGGTGAGCAACAGCGAGGTCTATATGACCACGCGACTCGACGGGCCTGGCACGCGCTTCCTGCCCTTCAACAAAGGCGATCATGGCAGCAAGGGAAACCCGCCGAACCCGAATGGACACCCAACCAGCTACCTGTGGGAGGAAATCTGGCGGCGCGACTCATGGCTGGAAATCCTTGGCCGCTACATCGTCACGCAACGCGATCAGAAGAAGCAGATAAAGAAGATCATCTTCCCCCGCTATCATCAGCTCGACGCGACGCGGAAGCTGATACAGGCGGTTCTGACGGAGGGCGCGGGCGGAAAGTATCTCATCCAGCATTCGGCGGGGTCGGGCAAAACCAATTCCATCGCATGGTCCGCCCATTTCCTCGCCGACCTACATGACGCCAAGGACGAGAAGCTATTCTCCACCGTTATCGTTGTCTCCGACCGCAATGTGATCGACGGGCAGTTGCAAGAGGCGTTGGCCGATTTCGAGCGCACCAAGGGCGTAGTGGCGACGATCAAGAGCGAGGGCGCGAGCAAGAGCGGCCAGCTCGCCGACGCCTTGGCGCAGGGCAAGAAGATCATTGTCTGCACGATCCAGACCTTCCCCTTCGCGTTGGAGGCGGTGCAAGAGCAGGCCGCGACGCAGGGCAAGCGGTTCGCCGTCATCGCCGACGAGGCGCATTCCTCGCAGACGGGCGACACGGCTAAAAAGCTCAAACAGGTGTTATCGCCCGAAGAAATCGCGGCGCTCGATGATGGGGGCGAAATCAGCGCCGAGGATGTGCTTGCCGCTCAGATGACGGCCCGCGCCAGCGAAACCGGCATCTCTTATGTCGCGTTTACGGCGACGCCAAAGACCAAGACGCTGGAAATCTTTGGCCGCCGGCCGAGGCCGGGCGACCCCGCTGGCCCCGATAACTTGCCGCAACCCTTCCACGTCTATTCGATGCGGCAGGCAATCGAGGAGGGTTTCATCCTCGACGTGCTGAAAAACTATACGCCCTACCGACTCGCCTTCCGCCTCGTCAGTGGCGGCAAGGAATGGGACGACAGGGAGGTCGAACGCGATGCCGCGATGAAGGGCATCATGAGTTGGGTGCGGCTGCACCCTTACAACATCAGCCAGAAGGTTCAGATCGTCGTCGAGCATTTCCGTGAGAATGTCGCGCCACTGCTTGACGGAAAGGCCAAGGCGATGGTGGTCTTGGCGAGCCGCAAGGAGGCCGTGCGCTGGCAGATCGCTATCACGAAATACATCAAATCCAGGGGCTACGGGATCGGCGCGCTTGTGGCATTCTCGGGCGAGGTCAACGACCCGGAGTCGGGTCCTGACCCCTTCACTGAGAACAGCAAGGACCTGAACCCATCCTTGAGCGGACGCGACATAGCCGAGGCGTTCAAGGGGCCGGATTATGCGCTTCTCCTGGTCGCCAACAAATTTCAGACCGGGTTCGACCAGCCGCTGCTTTGCGGCATGTATGTCGATAGAAGGCTCGCGGGCATTCAGGCTGTGCAAACACTCTCGCGGCTGAACCGGGCGCACGAGGGAAAGGACACGACCTATGTCCTCGACTTTATGAACAGCGCCGACGAAATCCTGAAAGCGTTCAAGACCTATTACGATACGGCGGAGCTTGAGGCCGTCACTGACCCGAACCTCGTTTATAATCTGCGCGCAAAGCTCGATGCAGCAGGCTATTACGACGACTTCGAGGTAGATCGTATTGCGGCCGTCGAGGTGAACCCAAAATCGCGGCAAGGCGATCTTGTGGCGGCCATCAACCCGGTCGCTGACCGATTGCTGAAGCGTTTTAAGACCGCGCGCGCGCGGATGGTCGCAGCCCGCGAGCGAGGAGACGATAACGGCGAGAAAAACGCGCGGGACGAGATCGAGGCGCTTGTGCTGTTCAAGAACGACATGGGCGCGTTCCAGCGGATGTATAGCTTCCTGTCGCAGATGTTCGACTACGGCAACACGGCCATCGAGAAGCGGTTCATCTTCTATCGGCGTCTGACGCCGCTGTTGGAGTTCGGCCGCGAGCGCGAGGGTGTGGACCTCGGTCAGGTCAAGCTGACGCACCACAGCCTGAAGACACAGGGCAAGCAGCCCTTGGTTCTTGCGAACGGCGAGGCCCCGAAGCTCGCGCCGCTGACAGAGGCGGGCTCCGGCGCGATCAACGAAAAAGAGAAGGCGCGACTGGCTGCGATCATTGAGCGCGTCAACGGCCTGTTCGAGGGCGACCTGACCGACGACGACCAGCTCGTCTATGTGAACAACGTCATCAAGGGAAAGTTGCTGGAGTCCGAGGAACTGGTCACGCAGGCGGTCAACAACACGAAGGCACAGTTCGCCAACTCGCCGACGCTCTCGTCGGAAATCATGAACGCGATCATGGACGCCCTCGCAGCGCATAGCACCATGAGCAAGCAGGCGCTCGAGTCGGATCGGGTGCGTGAGGGTTTGAAAGACGTGCTGCTCGGGCCGGCAGAGCTTTATGAGGCGCTGAGGGCGAGGGCGGGCCAGTCGCCGGTATAATGAAAGCCGCTTCGGAAATGCGTCGCCGGTTCAGCAAGGCGAGAAATCTATCGGCGCTGATTTGTAGGCCAATTTGTGGGCCAGCAGAATACATAAAAGCTAAGCCGCTGAAATAAAAGCAATTATATTGAGTAAGTGGTGCCCCTGGCCGGAGTCGAACCAGCACTCCTTGCGGAACTCGATTTTGAGTCGAGCGCGTCTACCAATTCCGCCACAGGGGCGCGGACCGGCATGGGGCCGGCGCGCGGCGCGGATATTAGCTTTGAAAAAGCCCCCGTCAACCCATCGTCAAGTGAAGATGCGTAATGTTCGCCGGCGCGCCGGCCTATCTTCGGCACGCGGCCGGTGCTAACGGTGGAAAATGTTCAAAAAACTCTATGACTGGACCATGCGGCTCGCCTTGAGCCCTCACGCCCCGCTGGCGCTCGCCGCCATAGCTTTCGCGGAAAGTTCGTTCTTTCCCGTCCCGCCGGATACGATTCTGGTGCCGATGTCGCTGGCCGAACCGAAAAAGGCATGGCGCTACGCCGCCATCTGCACGGTCGCCTCGGTCGCGGGTGGAGCGCTCGGCTATGCGCTGGGCGCGCTGTTCTACGACACGGCGGGACAATGGCTGATCCATCTCTACGGCTATGAGTCGAAGATGGACGCCATGCGTGAGTTCTACGCCAAATGGGGCGCGATCTTCATATTGGTGAAGGGGTTGACGCCAATCCCGTTCAAGCTCGTGACGATCTTCTCGGGGCTGTTCGCATATAATTTCCCGCTGTTCATGCTGTTGGCGACAATCACCCGCGGCGCGCGCTTTTTTCTGCTCGCCGCCGCGCTCAATCATTTCGGCGACTCGATCCGGCTGAAGCTCGAGCAGCATTTCGGCCTGTTCATGGGATCGCTCGCGGCGATAGTGGTCGGCGGCTTCGTGGTCGCCGTGAAGCTGTTTTGACTCTCGGCGTCGCCGCTTTCGCGCGCGCGAATTTTTCGCGCGCGATCGCGTTAGTCGTGCTCGTCGTCGCGGCGGGAACGATCGCGGGCGCCTGGATTTTCGAATCCATGGGCTACATTCCTTGCGAACTCTGCCTCCTGGGCCGCGTTCCCTATTATGTCGGCATTTTTCTCGCGGCGCTGACGGCGCTCGCGGCGCATTGGGGCAGGGCGGGGCTGGCGCGATTCGGATTGGCCCTGTCGGCGTTGGTGTTTTTGGCTGGCGCGGGAATCGCCGTCTATCACTCGGGCGTTGAGTTCCACCTCTGGCCCGGCCCGACCGAATGCACGGGCGCGCTGACCGGCGTGCTGGCGCCCGAGGATTTTCTGGCGCAGCTGAAACGGGTGAAGCCGGTGCGCTGCGACGAGCCGGCGCTGCTCGTATTCGGGCTTAGTCTCGCTGTCTGGGAGGCGGTGGTCTGCCTTTTCTTGTCGGTGCTCGCGGCGTGGGGCTGGCGACGCGCGGCGCGGGGGTAAATGTCGCGGAAGGATGCGCCGCTGGCGATATTCCGCGCTCTCTCATAAAGCCCCCAGCCTCCGCTCAAAAAGCTCTCGGGCTTAGCGTCTTCCTCGGTTCACAAAATCATCACTGCACATGCTTGATCGCCGGCGGAACCCAGCGGCCGTCAAGCGCTTCGGGCTTGGGCGCGTATAGCCGCATGGTGATGCTCTCATATCCCGACGCGGGCGAGGGCAGCCAGTTCGATTCCTTATCCGAGCCGGGATTGGCGTTTTGGATGTATAGGTCGAGCGAACCGTCCGCGTTGTATTTCAGCGCGTCGCGATCGCCGATCGCGAAGCGATTGAGCGGGTTCACGACCTGAAAGCCCTTTTCGTCATAGAGCGTGATGGACCAGAAGGCCCCAACCGGCGGCAACTCGCTCTTGGAAAAATGCAGCACATATTTCTTCGCGCCGTCGAGCGGCTTGCCTTCGTTGTCAGCGAGATTAAACGGATAGATCGCGTCCTCTGGCTGGTTCGCGCCGAGCCCAACGAGGGCTACAATCGCCCGTTTGAGATAATAATCGCCATAGACGCCCATCGTGTCGGTATTCATTTGCCAGCCGTTGGCGACGCGCGCCAGCGTCGGCGTCTTTCCCTTCATATAAGCGAGCCCGTCGACGCTGGCCTTTTCCAGCGCTTGGCGGACGGCCGTATCGGCCTTTTCCAAGTCGAAGCTCTTACCGGGCTCGATGCCGATGCGCTTCAGGCGCGCGACCTGCGACCAGTCCGTGACATGCGGCGGATTGACCTTCAACAATTCGGCGGCATAGGCGAAAAATTTGCCCGCCGGCATGTTGTTGACCTGATCGAGCGGCGGCGTCTTCATATCCAGATTGGGGTCGATTTTCGCCGCCGCGGGCTTGGCCGCGTTGCCGAAACGCGAGAGCGGCGCGAGCTTGTAGCCATCCTGCATCTCGTGTACGGCGTTGTAATCCTTTGGCCCATTGGTCTGCGTGCGGCCGATGAGCCAGACATAGGGCGTCGGCGCCTCGATCTTTTCGACGCCGCGCGGCAGCTGGCCTTTCCAGTTCGGCGGAACAATGGCGAAATTGCCGGCGCTCGTGCCGCTGGCGCGCTTGCCGGGGACGGCGAAGACATCCGTCCACATGTCGAGCAGCGGCAGCAGATAATAGCGGCCCTTGGTGTCGGGCGCCGTGAGGACGATCGGCTCCTTCGTCAGATCGAGCCAGGCGACGGAGTAGAGCGTGTCGAAATTTGGCCGCACCACGTCGCGGAAGTCGGCGGGAGGAAAGGTCCGCGCATGGGAGAATTCATTCGCGGGGCCGGCCCCGATCCTCTTTCCGGCTTCGACATTGGTCATGACCTTCCGCGTCACGTCCATGATGACGAGCGGGTAGAGATAGACATAAGCCTCCTTGCCGATCTCATAGGCTTCTTGTTCGCCGACCGCCTCGAAAGCGCGAACGCCCGTGGCCGTCCCGCCCGAGCCCAGCGCCAGAAGGGCGAAGCCGATGAGGACGTCCGACACGCGTTTCTTCACTTTTGCCCCCGTGATTTTCGCCATTGGCGGATTAAAGGCGTTTGCGTCGTGGCCACGGTCGGCGGCGCTCATCCCGCCGCCAGCCGCGCCCGCGCCCTCAGCTTCGCGGTCTCGCTCTTAAGCTGCCCACAGGCGGCCAGAATATCGCGTCCGCGCGGCGTGCGGACGGGGCTGGCGTAGCCGGCGTTGAACACAATGTCGGAAAAACGCTCGATCGTCTCCCAGTCCGAGCATTCGTAGGGCGCGCCGGGCCATGGGTTGAAGGGAATGAGATTGATCTTGGCGGGGACGCCCTTGAGCAACCGCACCAGCTCTCGCGCCTCGGCGGGAGAGTCGTTGACGCCCTTCAGCATCACATATTCGAAGGTGATGCGCCGCGCGTTGGAGGCGCCGGGGTAGCCGCGGCATGCTTGGAGCAACTCCTTGATCGGATATTTCTTGTTGAGCGGAACCAGCTCATCGCGAAGCTCGTCGCGCACCGCGTGCAGCGAAATCGCCAGCATCGGCCCGCATTCGGCGCCGAGCCGCTCGATTTGCGGTACGACGCCGGAGGTCGAGACGGTGATGCGGCGCTTCGAGACCGACAGCCCGTCGCCATCGGCCATCGCGTCGACGGCGGACATCACATTTTCGAGATTGTAGAGCGGCTCGCCCATGCCCATGAACACGATGTTCGAGACCGCGCGCACGCCTTCGCCTGATGGCACGAGGCCATCGGTCGGCCGCTCCAGGCCCGGAAAATCGCCGAGCCGGCGCCGCGCGACCATGATCTGGCCGATAATCTCTTGCGCGGTGAGGTTGCGCACCAGTTTTTGCGTGCCGGTATGGCAAAAGCTGCAATTGAGCGTGCAGCCGACCTGCGAGGAGACGCACAACGTGCCCCGGTCGCTCTCGGGGATATAGACGCATTCGATCTCGGCGGGGTTTTCGTTTTGATGAGCGGGCGAAAGCCGCAGCAGCCATTTGCGCGTGCCGTCGCTCGAGACCTGCTCCTCGACGATTTCCGGCAAATCGAGCGAAAAAGCCACGTCCAGCCGTTCGCGCATGGCCTTGGAAATATTGAGCATGGAGCCGAAATCATCGGCGCCGCGAAAGTAAATCCAATGCCAAAGCTGCGCCACGCGCATCCTTGTCTCGCGGTCGGGCAACTCCAGCCGGCGCAAAGCGTCGGCGAGCTCGGCGCGGGTGAGCCCGGCGAGGGAGGGTCTGGCGGAGAAGGCGAGCGGCGCCGGGGCGGCGAGCGCGGTGGGATGGGGCATTTGGACCTCGAGGTTATGGGAGGCAGTATAGCATGGGGCGGCGCCTTTTGGCATCGCCACGCGCGCGCGACGGCGCGGCCATGGCAAAGCAATAGCTGAAGAGTCAATTGATTGCTAACCATGTGATTGTGTTGATGTTTATTCCGTTCATTTTAAGTAGTAACCTTCGTGAAGAATATAGCCGGGCCACGCGTAAATAATTCTTAACAAAATGCCGCCAACCCATGGAGAGTCTCGTGCAACAGACGGCGCTCGAACAACACCATGCCGATTCAGACTGGGAATCGTGTCTCTCGACGCTAAACGACAGGCCTTACAGCCTGCCGGCCATGCCGAAACTAAGCATTATCATAAATATAAACGCAGCCATATTGGTTGCAATCCTAACGGTGGTGTTCACGGTCATGAACCACCATAAATTGATTGAAACCATCATAACGTTTTCAAACCTCATGTTATGCTTTACATTTGGAGCAATTGTGTCCATTTTGTCGTGTCTATTTGACTATAAAGCGAGAGCGATCTACAGCTCGGGCGCGTCGAAAAAGCTTCTTCTCGTGGATGTCGCTGAAATATACGATGTATGCGCTTTTATGATTTTCGCCGCATCCTTGATGATATTTGTTTGGGGTTCTTATTTAACGTTTTATCTTGTTCGCGGCGCTTTCTTTTGAGCTTGTATCCGCCCTCGATGAATTACGAGTCGCGCGGCGGCTCGCAATTCATTGAGGATGAAGCGGGTGCTCAAAAGACCCAGTATCCGGGGATCTGTAATGCCGGATACCAGGCCGTCCGCGATCACGAATGTCGCCCGCTCCAGCGGTTCCAACCGGCGCGAACCCTCCGCGAACTCCGGCGAGCCAGCAAAGTCGCGGGCGGCAGTATAGCGTGGGAAGCGACGGCCTGCAGGGGTGCGATTGCGCAAGTCGGATCGATTTGAATTGCCTCTTCTGGATTCAGCAAGAATTATGGTGTGTCCGCTGGCTGAATGAGTTCCTCTCGCAAAGAGGCGTGGAGCTCGACTGGCGCATCTATTCCTATAACGGGCGCAATACCGTCCGGATTAAGCTTCGACAAAAAATATTTTAGCCTGCCTCGCGGCCAAGATCGGCCATAATTACAATTCCTTAATGAGGCTATCCCTCGGGTGAAAGGTTTGCAAAAGCCCTCGAGCATGGCCGTGTCGCTTGGATCGGTAGTTTCGAGGTAGAAAAGCGACGGTTTACGAATCTTCGAGGCGGACAGCGCGCTCGTTACGACGTGTGTCCCGGGTGGTCCGGCTCGGAAACTCAATCCGGAGTCTTAGTGTGAGCGTATATAGTGAGCAGCGAAGGCTAATGGCCGAGTTCGAGAATCGTGAAAAGCGCCCTCGCGCCGCGCCGAGCGGCGCCCAAGACGAAAATAGCGCTCTGGCGGAACTTTCCCGCTTCGTTGACGCGCAAAAGAACCGAGGCGAACAGGGTCGCGAACGACGAGGGCGGCCTTCGGCGGAGATTCGACATGAACGTTCGAATCCAGCCGAACGCGCCGGTTCCCAAGCGCGCAAGCGCTACGTCGACGATGATTCCGCCCCGATCGACGCCGCGTCGGCGCGGGCAAGAGGTTTTCGAAACAAAAATGCTTGGTCCGAGCCCCAAGAGGAAGCATTGGACCGCCGCCCTGTTTACATCGATTACGGAGCCGCCACGCGGCGCCGTTTGCTCTATTTTACGGCGTTGATTATCGTCATTGGCTTTGTCGGACTAGCGGCAAGCTCGGTTTCTTGGCGAAAGCTTTCAAACCCGACCGAGACCACTTTGATCGGGCGAGGAGCCGAACCGCAACCGGACGAAATGGCGGACGCCGACCGTCCCGCTCAAAACGCTTCTATTGTCGGCGCACAGCCTGCTGACGTCTCGTCCGACGATCGCGGCCCCTCGTCCGCGCCGGTCGACATCCCGACGTCCGCCGCGTCGATCCCATCGCCAGAAACAACGCCGGGCACGCCGCCGGCGCAGGAGCCGGCCGGCGCCAAACATGATGATCCCGGCTATGTCTTGGCGCCGATCGAGGAAGTCGCGACGAAGCCAAAACTATTGTTCGACCAGGCGCCGCCGCTAAATCTGGACTCGAGTTCAGAGCCTTCGAGAGTCAGCAAGGTCGAAAAGGCCGGCGATGTCGAGAACGCCAGCGATGTCGAGAACGTTAGTAGGGTCGAGAAAGAGGCCAAGTCCAGGGTCGATGAATCAACCAGCAACTGTCTTGTCAAAGTGGATAAACGTGTTCTTATCAACCGATCGTGCCAGGTTTCTTGGATGAAACAACAGCGAGTAACTTTTGCGCTCGCCGAGAAACCCTTGACGATCTCCCACGACCACGGGAGAACATGGCTAGCGACTTTGGGAAGCCAGGAATTGGGCAAAGTTTACAAAACTGGATCATGTTGGGGAAGCAAACGAGTCTACATATGCGAACACCATAAATAGGAGAACGCCGGCCTCAATGCGGAGTTTCGGTATGACGCGAAACGGAACGCCTATTTCGGGCGCGGGATGGCAATGCGAACCCGCTCACGCCGAATCTTTCTCTCGCGCCGAACGTCTTTCTTTGAACATGACGGGCTTTAACTCTAGATTTCAAGCTCCTCTATCCGAGTTTCCCACATGCGCGCGGCGCTGCCCAAGATTCTGATCGCCACTTTCGGATCGCTCGGCGATCTTTATCCCTTCGTCGCGCTGGGGCAGGCGCTGCAACGGGAGGGCTTCGCGGTCGTCGTCGCGACCTCCGAAGTCTATCGCGACTTGATTATCGAGGAAGGCCTGTGCTTCGCCGCCATTCGTCCCGATGTGGAGGAGGCGACAGAGCGCCTTGGGATGGATCTCGGGGAGATCGCGCGGCGCATGAGCGCGGACGACGGCTTTTTGTTCCAGCGGCTGATTTTTCCGTTCCTTCACGAGGCTTTTGAGCAGCTTTGCGCGGCGAGCGAGGGCGCCGTGGCGGTGGTCGCGCATTCCATCGCCTTCGCCGCCCATGCGGTCGCGGAAAAGCGCGGACTGCCGCTGTTCGTCGTCACGCTTTCGCCGTTGATGCTTTACTCGGCCTATGATCCGCCGCTGGGCACGCGCGCGCCCTTCGTCGCCGCGCCGCGCCGGACGCTCGCGCTGGCCTACAACCGCGCGCTGCTTCGCGCCTTCGCGTGGGGCGCCGCGCTTTGGGCGGCGCCTTTGAGAAAATTTCGGCGCGAGGTCGGCCTGCCGCGCCGCGGCGGGTTCGACCTGTTCGCCGGCGCGGCTCCCGGAGTCAAAACCATCGCGCTGCACTCGAAGCTGCTGGCGCCGCCACGGCCCGATCACTCGCCCGATATTCTGATCGCCGGCCAGATTTTTTACGACCGCGGGCCCCCGCCCGAAGTAGAAGATGCGCGCGCGCTGGATGAGTTTCTGGCTTCGGGACCGCCGCCGGTCGTGTTCTCGCTCGGCAGTTTCGTCGCGCAAGGCGGCGGCGATTATTATCGCGCTTGCATGGCGGCGGCGAGCAGCGTCGGTTTGCGCGCGGTCGTGCTCGCCCGTGGCGATGACGTGGCGCGCCTGCGCGAAGGCGCGCCCGCTGGCGCTTTTGTCGCGGCCTATGTGCCTCACGCCGAACTGTTTCCGCGCGCCTGTCTCGTCGTCCATCACGGCGGCGTCGGCACCAGCGCGCAGGCGCTGCGGGCCGGCAAGCCGCAACTCGTGACGCCGTTTCTAGCCGATCAGCCCGATAACGCGGCGCGTCTCGTTCGTCTTGGACTCGCGAGAGCGTTCGACGGGCGGACGATCTCGGCGGAAAAGCTCGCGCGGGAGCTGCGGATTTTGCTGAAGACGCCGGATTACGCCCATCGGGCGCGGGAATCCGCCGGCGTGATCGCCAGCGAGGACGGCGCGGCGGTCGCGGCCAGCAAAATCGCTAAAATGCTTGAACGTTCCTGATCGACCGCGCGCCGCATGATAAGCGGCCCTTATCGCCGCATTCGCCAAAACGAATAGACCTCCTATTTCCTGTCCCTAAGAACATCTTTCGCGAGCGCCGGAGAGTCGCCACGCAAGGCGAGCGTCTTCCGGCGCCAGCAAACTGATGCAAAGGGAAAGGAAACGGAAATGGCGAAAATTATTTGCGTGCTTTACGACGATCCGGTTGACGGCTATCCGAAAACCTACGCCCGCGACGAGGTTGCGCAGCCCAAAATTTACGCGCACGGACAGACTCTTCCCACGCCCAAGGCGATTGATTTCAAGCCCGGCACGCTGCTCGGCAGCGTCTCCGGCGAATTGGGGCTGCGCAAGTATTTGGAGTCGAACGGCCACACCTTGGTGGTGACGTCCAGCAAGGACGGAGCCGACAGCGTGCTCGACCGCGAGCTTCACGACGCCGATATCGTGATATCGCAGCCGTTCTGGCCGGCCTATATGACGAAAGAGCGGATCGCCAAGGCGCCGAAGCTCAAGCTCATCGTGACGGCGGGCATTGGCTCGGATCATATGGACTTGCAGGCGGCGATCGACCGAAAGATCACGGTCGCCGAAGTCACCTTCTGCAACAGCATCAGCGTCGCCGAGCATGTGGTGATGATGATCCTCGGTCTCGTCCGCAATTACATCCCATCCTATCAATGGGTTGTGAAGGGCGGCTGGAACATCGCCGATTGTGTCGCCCGCTCCTACGATCTGGAAGCCATGCAGGTCGGCACGGTCGCCGCCGGCCGCATTGGTCTCGCGGTGTTGCGCCGTCTGAAACCCTTCGATGTCGGCCTACATTATTTCGACCGCCACCGGCTGCCGGAATCGGTCGAAAAAGAGCTGAATCTGACCTTCCATCCGAACGTGGAGAGCCTGGTCAAGGCGGTCGACGTCGTGACCATCAATTGCCCGTTGCATCCTGAAACCGAACATCTGGTCAACGATACGCTGCTCGGCAAAATGAAGCGCGGCTCCTATATCGTGAACACCGCGCGCGGCAAGATCTGCGACCGCGACGCCATCGTGCGCGCGCTGGAAAGCGGCCAGCTCGCGGGTTACGCCGGCGACGTCTGGTTCCCGCAGCCGGCGCCAGCCGATCATCCCTGGAGAACCATGCCGCATCACGGCATGACCCCGCACATCTCTGGCACCAGCCTGACCGCGCAGACGCGCTACGCCGCCGGCACGCGCGAAATTCTCGAGTGCTGGTTCGAAAACCGCCCGATCCGCGACGAATATCTCGTCGTGGATGGCGGCAAGCTCGCCGGCGTCGGCGCGCATTCCTATAGCGAAGGCGATGCGACTGGCGGATCGGAAGAGGCCGCGCGCTTCAAAAAGAAGTAATCGCTGGTCGAAGAGCGCGGCTGTCCCGAGCCGGCGCCGTCAATCGGCACCGGCTTCGGCGTATCGGCGCCGAACAGACAGCGCCGCCATCCGGAAGATTTCCGCCATTTTGCATGGGAGCGAGAGATGACGCGAGAACAGCTGACCGAGAAGATTCTCGACATCAAACGAGAGAGGGGTTGGTCCTGGGCGCATATCGCGCGGGAAATCGGCGGCATGTCCGAAATTCTGATCGTCGGCGCCTTGCTGGGGCAGGGCAAGCTCGTCAAGCCGCTGGCGCGAAAGGCGACCGGATTGTTCGGCCTCGCGGAGAACGAGGAGCGAATGTTGAATGAAACTCCGTATCGCGGAACGCCCATGCCGCCGACGGACCCGCTGATTTACCGATTTTACGAACTGGTGATGGTGAATGGCCCGGCCTTGAAGGCCATCATCGAAGAAGAGTTTGGCGACGGCATCATGTCGGCGATTGATTTCGACATGAGCTTGGAACGGCTCGCGAATCCGAAGGGGGACCGGGTCAAAATCATTATGTCGGGAAAGTTTTTGCCCTATAAATACTATGGCGCGGCGGACGGAACCCCGGAATCCGGATTGAAGGAGGATTGATCGGCTCGATCGACGCCCTTGCGCGAGAAGCTCCGCTATAGGACCATCGCCGGGGACGGGGCGATAGACGCAATCCGCGGGATCCGGAATGTTTATTCGACAGCTCGAGTATCTCGTGACCGTGGCGCGGGAGCGGCACTTCGCCCGCGCGGCGGAGGCCTGCAACGTCTCGCAGCCGGCGCTCTCCGGCGCGATACGACACCTCGAGGAGGAGTTGGGCGTCAACATCGTCGAGCGCGGGCAAAGGTTCGTCGGTTTCACTGAGGATGGAGAGCGTATTTTAGGCTGGGCGCGTCAAGCCATCGCGGCCTGGGACGGCCTGCGGCAGGAGGCCTCGATCTCGCGCACGCGGCTTAGCGGAACCCTGCGCTTCGGCGCGATCCCCACCACCATGCCCATCGTTTCCCTGCTCACGGGGCCATATTGGGACGCTTATCCAGACATACGCCAAACCGTGCGGTCTCTGAGCAATGAGGAAATTATACCAACGGCGGGAATTTA